>NZ_JBWOPL010000062.1:0-60257 GCF_056451265.1 Rhodocaloribacter sp.
CCAAACTTTTTCCCGCCCGCGCAATAATACCGGGAACGGCGGCGTTGTATAGAACGAACGTCGGACACAGCGAACGGTCCCTGACGGGTCCCCGACGCGGTCGATCGCCCTGCGGATGCATCTACAAGACGAACAACTGGTCGAAGCTTATCTCGAGCGCGGCGATCAGCGGGCCTTTGGCGCGTTGGTCGAGCGGCATCAGGAGCGCGTGTACGGCTACCTGATGGGGATGGTGCGCGACCCCGACGTGGCGAACGACCTGTTTCAGGAGACCTTCCTCCGGGTGATCGCGGCGCTCCAGAAGCGGCGCGGATCGTACACGCGGCAGGGGCGCTGGCTCGCCTGGGTGATGCGCATCGCCCGCAATGCGGCGCTCGACTATCTGCGCAGCCGAAAGAAGTGGCAGGACGTGACGCCCGCCGACGACGAGGACGGCGCGTCTTTCTGGGAGCGGCTGCCGGACACGGGCGCGCTCGCCGCCGATGAGGCCCTGCACCGCGCCGAAGAGGGCGCATGGCTGGCCGCGTGCATCGACCGGCTGCCGCCCGAACAGCGGGAGGTGCTGCTGCTCAGGCACGAGGCGGAACTGACCTTCCGCGAAATCGCCGAGCTGACCGGCTGTTCGATCAATACGGCCCTCGGACGGATGCGCTATGCGCTCTTGAACCTGCGAAAGATGATGACGACGGCAAAAAAAAAGAGTCTGGCCGAGCCCGCGACGTCCTGACGGACGCTAACCGTGATGACGCCTATGGATAAGAAGCTACAAATAGTGCGGCACCTGTACGGCGAGGTGGATGACCGCGCCGCCTTCCGCCGTCTGCTCGAAGACGAGGAGGTGCGGGCGGAGCATCAGGCGATGAGCGAGGTCAAGTTTCGGCTCGACCACGCTCCGAGGAGACGTCCCGATCCGGCCGTGCTCGGCCGCATCATGGAGGCGGCCGGGCATCCGGAGCGTCTCGAAGCCTCGCCGTCGCGTCGCCGGGATCGCCTTCCGGTGCGCGCCGGACGACGCCGGATGTGGCCGTGGGTCGGCGCGACGGCCGTGGTGGTGCTGGCGGTGGGCCTCGGCCTCGGGCGGCTCGCCTCCGGTCCGGACGACGCGCGCCTCGCTTCGGACGAACGACCGGCCTTTTCCGACCAGGACGAGGGACTGCGGGCGACGCGCGCGCCCGCGACACAGGGAAGACAGACACAAACGGCGGCCGCAGGCCCGGACGACGCGCTCGACTGGGACGGCGCCGACGACGTCCGGCGGCTGCACCGGCGCATCGAGCAGTTGCGGGCGCGCAACGCCGCGCTCCGATGGGGCGAACCCGCCGTGCCGCTGGAGAGGTTGCCTTCGTCCGTGCCCGGCGTCCGGCTGAGCCCGGCCGGCAGCCGACCCCCGGGACGGTGAGGTCCTGCCAACCCCGGCGCCCGAACCTCCCAACGACCCATACGCATACGACGATGAAATCATACCTCCGAATCCCCCTCCTGAGCCTGCCGATGTGGATGCTGGTCGGACTCCTCTTACCCGCGCAGGCGCAGCCCACGCATGCCTTCACCATCAAGGAAGGCAAGGTATACATCGACGGGCGCGAGCTGCCGAAAGACGAACTCCCGGCCTCCCTGAATCTCGAAGGAATGACCGCCGAACTGAAGTTTACCGGCGATGCGCAACCCGTCTTCGAAGTCGGCGGCATCCTCTACAAGGTCGATGCGGAGGGCCTGGTCGAGATTGACCCGGAAGAGGCGGAGGCCTCCGGCGTGGCCGTCTTTTTCCTGCCGGACCTGAAGTTCGATTTCCCGGACATGAACTTCGATGTCAACGTGACCGGCGATGCGCCGCTCGAGGATGTTCGCCAACAGTATGTGGTGGCGCTGAACAGCCGCGCCGAGCAACTGAAAGCGCTGAGTTATGAGTTGAAGACCAGGCACGAGCAGGAGGCCGCACAGATCATGCAGCAGGCGCACCTGCAGGCCGAGGAGGCCGCGCGCATGGCCGGGGCGCTGCCGCGCATCGAACGGGAAAGCTACCTCCGGGAGGTCCGGAAGCACGACCGCGAACTCTTCGAACAACTCATGCGCGAGGAGCAAATGGAGCAGGAGACGCACCGCCTCGCCGCGCGGATACAGACCACCCCCGAAGGCGAAGCGCGGGATGCGCTCATCGAAAAGCTTCGCGCGAAGCTCACCGAGATTTTTGAACTCAAACAGGCCAACCGCCGTCGAGAAATCGCGCAACTCGAAGCGCAACTCGACGATCTCCGCAAGCGCATGAACGAACGTGAACGGATGCGCAAACGCATCATCGAACTGCGCCTGAAAGACCTCCTGGGCCCGTCCGACCCGTACAACTGGTAACGCTTCGTCCGGTCGTGCCCTTTCCCCAAACCCCGATACGCATGAAACCGATGCCGGATTTCCTACCGCTTCGCCGCTTTGTTCTGAGTGCAGCGCTGATGCTCTTCGCCGCCCCCTCGTTCGCGCTCGACCTTGCCGCCGTTGACGCGGCGCCGGACACGATCACGGTCAAAGGCTCGGGCTTCACGGTTCAAGTGATCGACGGGAAAGTGTTCGTCAACGGAGAGGAAGTGGAGGAGGGAACCGCGCTTGCCTTCGAGGTCGATGAGGACAACGTGTGGGTCGATGACGACGATGCGCACATCGTCATGAAGAAGTCGAAGGGTG
This sequence comes from Rhodocaloribacter sp., assembly GCF_056451265.1. Classification (NCBI taxonomy): domain Bacteria; kingdom Pseudomonadati; phylum Rhodothermota; class Rhodothermia; order Rhodothermales; family Rhodothermaceae; genus Rhodocaloribacter; species Rhodocaloribacter sp. The sequence continues at coordinate 2,677 of NZ_JBWOPL010000062.1, forward strand.
GGCGTTTCCACGACGAAGATGCGTTCGCCTTCCGGGTGGGGCCCGGCGAGGAACGGGAGCACTTCCGCGCGTTTTTCGGAGAGGGTCCCGAGGTGGAGCGGGAAATCCGACGCGAGCATTTCGCGGGGCCCATCGCGGGGCCCATGAGGGGCAAAAAAATGCTTTTCATCAGCGATGACGACGACGAAAGGTTCGAGCATGTGTTCACCGAGTACGCCGACGCCGAGGTGCGAGAGATGGAGCGTGAGGCGAGCCGGCTGGCGCGGGAGGCCCGCCGCGCCGACGACGACGAGCGAGAGAAGCTCGAAGCGGAACTGCAGAAGAAGCTCGAAGCCATCTTCGAACGGAAGATGGAGCTTCGTGAAAAGCGCGTCGAAGCGCTGGAAGAATCGCTCGAAGAGGCCCGCACGCGTCTGGAAGAGCGGCGGAAGGCCCGAGAGGAGATCATCAGACGACGCCTGCGCGAACTCCTCGGAGAAGACGACCTTTATGAATGGTGATGCGCCGGGGGGCGATACGCTCCACCGGTGAGGGAAATATCTTCCGGAACGAATGAGTGGTTGGTCCGGATGGCCCCTGTCGCGCGCACGGCAGGGGCTTTTCTCTTGCCCTCGAGCGTCCGTCGCGCACGGGTCCGGCGTGGGGGCAGGCGCCGGAGACATGCGTATGGAAATGCGGGCTTTTGGTATTCCCGCGCACGTGGGTTAGTTTACGGGCGACCCTGCCGCCGGAAGCGGGTCGGCGTTCCGGAACGGTAGCGGCGCGCCTCCGCGCCCGCCGGACGGCGGCAACGGGCATCTTGTTTGATGGGAGGAGAAACACGCGCCGGCTCGACGGGTCGATGAGATCAGGCCATGGAACGAGGGGCGGCGCGCGTCCCCCGGATGATATTTTTGCCGAAAGTAATGGAGCACAGGTCGTTGTGATGCAAAGACGGATGGGCCATAGCCGCGTGCGGTCATGGGTGGGCGGTCTGGCGCTGTGGATGGGGGTCGTCGCGCTGGGCGGTGCGGCGGCGGCGACGCCCCGCGTCGAGCGGGTGTCCTTCACGGCGCGCGCCGACGGACAGGGATACGTGATCCGTTTTCACACGAACGAACAGGTGGCCGCCTACAGCGATCCGGTGCGCGTGAGCGACCGGGTGATCGAGATCACGCTCTTCCACATGGACCTCGCGCCCTCGTTCGTGAAGGACGCGCCGGAGGGACCGGTCGAGCGATACACCCTCACTCCGGAGGACGGGCGCATCGTGGCGCGCTTCTTCCTGCGCCGGACCGTCTCGGTGAACGCCTACCGGGATCGTGAAACGACGGATCTGCTGGTGAGCCTGACCTACGAGGCGGGCGCGGCGCAAAAGACCGTCGAGCCGACGGAGGACGCGCGCGAGCGGTGGCGGCTCGACACCGTGGTCATCGACGCGGGACACGGGGGCAAAGACGCCGGTGCGACGGGTGTGGGCGGGCTGCGGGAGAAGGACGTGGTGCTCGCCGTGGCGCTCAAGCTCGGGCAGTACCTCGAAGATCTGCTCGGCGTCAAGGTGGTCTATACGCGCCGGAGCGACCGCTTCATCCCGCTCAAAGAGCGCGGGCGCATCGCCAACGAGGCCGGCGGCAAGCTCTTCATCTCCATCCACGCCAATGCCTCGCCGAGCCGGGGGGCGAAAGGCACGGAGACGTATTTCCTCGGCATGCACAAGACGGCTGCCGCCAGCCAGGTGATGGAGCGCGAAAACAGCGTGATCCGGTTCGAAACCGATCAGGAGCATTACAAGAATTTCGACGAGGCGGACCTCATCCGGATGCAGCTGGCGCAGAGCGCGTTCATGCGACAGAGCGAGCAGCTGGCCGGCCTGGTCGAAGCGCAGTTTGCCGAGCGGGTGGGCCGTCGGAGCCGGGGCGTCAAACAGGCGGGCTTCTACGTGCTCTGGAGCGCGTCGATGCCGGCGCTCCTCGTCGAGCTCGGCTTTCTCTCAAATCCGCGTGAAGCCGCATTTCTCCGAAGCAAATCCGGGCAAGCGTACATGGCAAGCGCTATCTTTAGGGCCGTCAAAGCCTTCAAGAACGATTATGAAAAAGGGCTGCACCTCGTCTCGGCGAAGTGACGCCCCCGACCCCGAGCCCATGGACGCCCTCGAAGCGCTGCGCCGGGCCGTGCGCACCATCCCCGATTTCCCCAAGCCCGGCATCCGGTTCAAAGACATCACGCCGATTTTCGGCCACCCGGAGCTTTTGCGGGAGGCCGTGCGCCTGCTCGCCGACCCCTTCCGCGAGGCCGGCATCACGAGGGTCGTCGGCATCGAGGCGCGCGGATTCATCCTGGGCGGTATGCTGGCTCACGCGCTCGACGTCGGCTTCGCGCCCGTGCGGAAAAGCGGGAAGCTCCCGTATCAAACCATGCGCGAAACGTACGAACTGGAGTACGGCGTGGACAGCCTCGAAATGCACGTCGATGCCGTGGGACCGGGCGACCGGGTGCTCATCCACGACGACGTCATCGCCACCGGCGGCACGGCGGCGGCCACGGCCCGGCTGGCCGAACGCGCCGGCGCGGAGGTCGCCGGCTATGCCTTCCTCATCGAACTCGGCTTCCTCGAAGGCCGCCTCCGGCTCGACGAAGGCCTCCCCGTTCACGCCGTGCTCACGTACTGACGTCCCAGGCTCACGCGCCGACGTCCCGGACGGCCTTCGAACGCGACCCAACCCGCAAAAGACGCATGACGAGATTGTCGATGACGCGCCTGTTCCTGGCCTTCGCGCCGGCGCTGCTCCTGTTTTCCGGTTGCGATTCGTCGCCGAGCGAGCCCGGGACGATCATCCTGCGGCCCGAAGTGTCGGAGGCCGCCGACGGCAAGGACATCAGCTTCTCCTTCTCCGCGGACGGCTTCCCGGTGGGGCAACTCACCGACGTGGACTGTGATTGCCGGATCGACCTCGGGCCGTACCTCGAAGAGCAGGGCTTCACGAAAGCCGACGTCGTCTCGGCTACGCTGGAGTCCGCCCGGCTGGTGATGCTCTTCCCGATCAGCGAAAAGCTCGACTTTCTCGATCAGGCCATCCTCAAGTTCGAAGCCGACGGCCTTTCCGTCACGGAGGTCGCCAACCGGGGCGCCTTTCCGGCCGAGCGGGAGGCCACGCTCACGGTGTTGCCGAACCGGGACGTCTCGGGTTTCCTCACGCGGAGCGACTTCGGAGCGATCCTTCAGATCGACGCGCGGGCGCTGGAGCCGGGCGAGGACTACGAGGTGGCGCTGGTGATGACGTTCCGTCTGGAACTGGAGGGGCTGTGAGCGCCGTCATCGCACCGCGATGCACGAGATCTCGACGCGGACGCCGCGCGGGAGGGCCGCCACCTGAACGGCTTCGCGGGCGGGCGGAGCCTCGCTGAAATACCGGGCGTAGACCTCGTTCATCTGCGCGTAGTCGTTGATGTCGATCAGATAGACGGTGCAACGAACCACGTGCCGGAAGTCCATCCCGGCAGCCTTGAGGACGGCGCCCAGGTTCTCGAGCACGCGCTCGGTCTCGGCCTCGATGCCCTCGTCGATGAGGTGGCCGGTCTTCGGATCGATGGCGATCTGACCCGAACAGTACAGGGTGTTGTCGACGAGGAGAGCCTGACTGTACGGGCCGATGGCAGCCGGCGCGAGCGGCGTCTTGATGCGGGTGCGGGCGGTAGGAGCAGCTTGACGGCGCATAGAACGAAAGGGGTCGTTGGGGGAACCAACTTAACTTCAGGAGCAGAGCCGCTGAACACAAACGAATATTCTTTTAAAAGCCTTTCTCCATTAAAAACACACAACGAACCGACATGGATCTGGGACTCAAAGACCGCATCGCTTTTGTGGCGGGGGCCAGCAGCGGGCTGGGCCGCGCCGTGGCCACGGAACTGGCGCGGGAGGGGTGCAAAGTCGCCCTGTGCTCGCGCGACGCCGCGCGCATCGAGGAGGCCGCCGGGGCGATCCGCGAGGCCACCGGCGCTTCGTGGGACCGCCTTTTGCCTCTCGCGTGCGACGTGACGGACGAGGCGCAAATCGAGGAGGCCGTGCTTCGCACCGTCGGGCATTTCGGCGGGCTGAACGTCGTCGTGACGAACGCGGGAGGGCCGCCCGCCGGCTTCATCGGCGACTTCGATGCGGAGCAGTGGCGCGCCGCGCTCGAACTCAATCTGATGAGCACGATCAACCTGTGCCGCCACGCGCTGCCGCATCTGTACGCAGCGGCAGACGCAGACGATCCCCTGGCGCGCATCCTGATGATCACGTCCATCTCGGCCAAAGAGCCCATCCCGAACCTCTATCTCTCGAACGTGTCGCGGGCGGGCGTGCAGGGCTTCGCCAAGAGCCTCGCCGCCGAGGTCGGACCGGCGGGCATCACCGTGAACACGATCCTGCCGGGCTATACGCGCACCGAACGGCTGACCGAACTCTCGGAGGCAATCCGGGCGCGCACGGGCGCTTCGGTCGAGGACGTCGAGCGAGGATGGGCCGAGGCGACGGCGCTCAAGCGCCTGGGCACGGAGGCCGAGTTCGCCGCCGCCGCTGCGTTCCTCGTCAGCGCCCGCGCCTCGTACGTCACCGGCGTCGCCTTCGTCGTCGACGGCGGGCGGGTGAAGCACCTCCTGTGAGCCGACCGCCCGGTCTGATCTCGCGGACGGCGCGTCCGAGGCGCGCGCGGAATGTGCGTCTCGGCCCGTGTCACGCATACGTTTCGGGAAATCATGAACCTTCGAAAACATTCCGGGGCGAGACGCCTCGCTGCCATGACGGGCGGACTGCTCGTCCTCCTGGCGTGCGCCGCGCCCGCGCCCGCGCCGGAGCCGTACCTCGTCGTGCTCGGCATCGCTCAGGACGGCGGCGTGCCGCAAGCCGGGACGAAGACGCATCCGGGGTGGACCGACCCGGCCTTCCGGCGGCATGTCGTCAGTCTCGGCCTCGTCGATCCGGCGAGCGGCCGCCGATGGCTCTTCGAGGCCACGCCGGATTTCCGCGAGCAGCTTCACACGCTCGATACCTTTGCGCCGACGGCGGGGAAGCCCGGCCTCGCGGGCATCTTTCTCACCCACGCGCACGTGGGCCACTATACCGGGCTCATGTTCCTCGGCCACGAGTCGATGGGCGCCCGCGGCGTGCCGGTCTATGCCATGCCGCGCATGAGCGCGTTCCTCGCCTCAAACGGTCCCTGGAGCCAGCTCGTCCGGTATGAGAACATCGCGCTTCGCCCGCTCGAGGACGGCGCGCCGGTGCGACTCAACGAACGCCTCACCGTGACGCCGTTTCTCGTGCCGCACCGGCAGGAATACTCGGAGGTCGTCGGCTTTCGCATCGACGGGCCGCGCCGCTCGGTGGTGTTCCTCCCGGACATCGACGCGTGGGAGGCGTGGGACGCCGAGGGCACGCGCATCGAAGACGTGATCGCGGGCGTCGACGCGGCATATCTCGACGCCACGTTTTATGCGAACGGCGAGATTCCGGGGCGCGACATGACGGGTTTCCCGCATCCGTTCCTCACGCACAGCATGGCGCGTTTGGCTCCGTTGCCGCCGTCGGAGCGGGCGAAGGTGCGGTTCATCCACCTCAACCACACCAACCCCGCCCTGTGGCCCGGCTCCGAGGCGCGCGCCACGGTGGAAGCGAACGGCTTCCGCATCGCCGAAGAGGGAGAACGCGTGGAGCTTTGAGCCTCAGCGCCCGAGGCCGGCGTCCTCGACGAGCATGATGCCGGCTTCGAGAGGGTCGGTCCGGTTGGCTTCCGGCGCGATCACCCATGAGCCGGCCCGGAAGCGGGGAGGGGAGAGATGACGGCTTCCCGCGGGGCCGCGCCGTCTGGTATCGTATCTGCTCTCGGGGGCGTCGGTACCTCTTGTGAATGCAGGAGATAGGCGCTCGGTGCGGGCCGTCGGCGGGCCGGTCTCTTCGAGATGGAATACGGACATATTCGTCACACAAACGTGCCCGGCCGCCGGCGATATTATCCTACCCTGACGTGCGATACCGGTGCGTTGCATCTCATGTTTCAGTTCGCATCGTCTCGGGAGCACGGCTCGCGCCGGTTCCCCGGCTTTCTGCCTCGTCTCCGCGCGTTTCGGGAGGCGTCTCACCCGCGCTCGGAAGCGCGCCGCCGATCACCTCAACCCCCTCAGCCTCATGCTTCGCCAGAACCGACTCCCGGCGCCGCCACGCCGAAACCGCCGCGCGCATGCGCCGATCGTTGCGCGTGCGGCTGCCCTGTTGCTCGCCGCCGTCGTTACCGCGCCCGGTCTCCTCGCGCAAAACTTCGTGCGCCTCGAAAACCCCGCGGACAACCCCATCACCGGCCTTTCGGCGCCTTCATACAGCGGGGTCGCCTGGATCGATTATGACGGCGACGGCGATCTCGACCTGTTCATCAACAATGATTTTCTCTTTCGAAACGACGGCGGAGACGCCTTCGCGAAAGTGGCCACGGAGATCGGCGCGGTGCAGCCCGAGGCCCTCGGCAACGGACAGACGTGGGCCGACTACGACAACGACGGCGACCTCGACGTCTACGTGTGCAGCGTCACGTCTTTTCTCTATCGAAACGAGGGCGGCGGGGCGTTTACGCGCATCACCGATGGCGAGATGGGGGCGGGAACGGCCAACCGGGGCTGGTCGTGCGCGTGGGCCGATTATGACAACGACGGATACGTGGACCTCGCCATCACGTACCCCGACGGCTTCGTCGATGGGAGCCAGTCGACGAACCACCTCTTTCGGAATGACGGCCCGCCCGCGTACACCTTCAGCCGCATCCTCACCGGGCCCATCGTCACCGGCTTCGCCACGTACACCGTCGGCACGTGGTCCGACTACGATCAGGATGGGGACATGGACTACTTCATCGGCGCCGGACCGGTGAGCAGCGCCACGGCGCCGGATTATCTCTATCGCAACCTCCTCACGGAAAGCGGCGAAGCGACGTTCGAACGCATCACCGAGGGCATCATCGCCACGGAGCCGCAGGACGGGCAGGTGTGGACGTGGATCGATTACGACAACGACGGCGACCTCGACGCCTTCCTGACGAACTGGGGCCTCTTCGTCAACGGCGGCATGCCCAACCGCCTCTATCGCAATGACGACGGCGTCTTCACCAAGGTCACCTCCGGTCCCGTCGTCGAAGACAACGACGTCTCGATCGCGCCGGTCTGGGGAGACTTCGACAACGACGGCGACCTCGACCTCTTCGTGACAAACGACAGCGGGCGTCCCGACCGGTATTATCAAAACAACGGCGACGGCACGTTCACCTCCGTCGAGAACGAGGCCACGCGGACGCAGACGAGCCGGGGCGCTTCCGCGGGCGACTATGACGACGACGGCGACCTCGACCTCGTGGTGGCGGCTCCCGATGAGGGCACGGCGCTCTTTCGAAACGACCTCGCCGAAGGCAACCACTGGCTCAAGCTCCGGCTCACCGGCACGACGTCGAACCGGGCGGCCATCGGGGCGAAGGTGCGCGTGCTCGCCACCGTCGGCGGCGTGTCCGTGTGGCAGATGCGCGAGGTCTCGGCGCAAAATACGTTCAACGGCCACAACAGCCTTGAAGTGCACTTCGGTCTCGGCGACGCCGCCACCGCCGAGACCGTTCGCGTCGAATGGCCGAGCGGAAGTGTGAGTGTGCTCAACGACGTGCCTGCGGATCAGACGCTCTCGATCACGGAGGTGCTCGTCAACGTGGCGAATGAGACGGACGAGCTCCCGGGGGACGTCGCGCTGTGGCAAAACTACCCGAACCCTTTCAACCCCGTTACCACCATCGGCTTCGATCTGGCCCGGGCCGGTTCGGTGCGTCTGAGGGTATTCGATCTGGCGGGCCGCACCGTGCGCACGCTCGCCGAGGGCTTCCGCCCGGCAGGCGCCTATGAGGTGCGCTTCGATGCGACCGGGCTGCCGAGCGGCATCTATCTCTACCGGCTCGAAGGGGAAGGCTTCGCGCAGACGCGGCGGCTGACGCTGCTCAAATGATTCGCGCGCCCGCCCGTCGAAAAAAAATGTACAGGTATGCGGGCGACGTACGTGTAACGTTGCTTCCCCGAGGGGAACGAAGAAGAACCGTGACCGACTTCACAGGAGAAACATGACGAAAAAAAGACTCTGGATCGCCGCGCTGATCATGGGGCTTGGGCTGGCCGGTTGCGCGCAGAAAAGCAAGGAGGCCTCCGAGACCGCTGCGGCGACGAACAGTCCCGCCGAAAGCGTGGAGACCACACCGCCCGACGCTGTCGCCCCGGATCACGAGGCGACGGCAGCCGAAGGCGGCGAGCCCGCAGCCGAAGTGCAGACCTTCGAGGGAACGGGAGTCGTGAAGAACATTACGCCGAGCAAAAGCCACATCATCATCGAGCACGAAACGATTGAGGGCTTTATGAATGCGATGACGATGCCTTTCCGAATCAAGGACCAGGCGGTTCTGGAAGGGATCGCGCGGGGAGATAAGGTCAACTTCGTGCTCACCGTGGCGGGCAACGACGTCTACGTGAGCGCCCTTAAGAAGGTGGACGAATAGCCGCGCGTCGCGCCTTCAAAGAACTAAGACCTGGCCGGGGAATCTCTCGTATCGTACCGTTTTAACGGTGTGGGGAGCGCTATGAGAGCAAAACCGGCCGGGTCTTACTGTTTATTGTCGCCGGGGACGCACCTCTCATGCCGGGGCCGTGATCCCCGACGTTGACCCCGTGCCCGTCGGCGGCATCCCCCGTCCGTGCGTCCTCCGCGTGGGCGCTATACGTAACGAAGCACTTCTTTTTCCGAGCAAATCCGGACAAACCGTTACGGTCCTGATCGGGTGGGGCATGAGGTAGGAAGACCTCTCCGGCGCGCAAAGGGATTGCTTCTTGATCCCCACGTCAAATTTCGATCTGCTCGTCCTGTGGCGGCAAAATCGCATTTGGAACCTTGTCGGCTCCGGCCTTAAGTTGAAGCCGTGAAAAGCATCTTCGGCGCTTTCAGCCGGTTCACGATTCGTCCCTACGCCCTACGTCCCCATGCCGAACATTTTTGAATTCGAAGGCTTTCGCCCGGTCATCCACGAGAGCGCCTTCATTCACCCGAACGCCACCGTCGTGGGCAACGTCGTCATCGGGCGGGACGTGTACGTCGCGCCGGGGGCCGTCATCCGGGGCGACTGGGGTGAGGTCGTCATCGAAGACGGGTGCAACGTGCAGGAGACGTGCGTCATCCACATGTTTCCCGGCGTCACGGTGCGTCTCGAAGAAGGCGCCCACATCGGGCACGGCGCGGTGATCCACGGGGCGCACGTCGGGCGGAACACGCTCGTGGGCATGAACGCCGTGGTGATGGACCACGTGGTGGTGGGCGCGGGATGCATCGTCGGGGCGCTGTGCTTCGTCCCGGCGGACATGAAGATCCCTGCCCGGAAGATCGTCGTGGGCAATCCGGCGAAGATCGTGGCCGACGTGAGCGACGAGCGCCTCGCGTGGAAGACCGCCGGCACGGCACTTTACCAGCAGCTTCCGGGACAGCTTCACCGCTCACTCAAACCCTGCGAGCCGCTCCGCGAGATCCCGAAGAACCGCCCCAAACAGGAGGCCACGTACCGGACGTTTCGGGAGACCATGACGGGGGATCGTTCGTAGTGCATAGTTCGTATGGCGTATCCTCTCATCCGGTCTTCGGAATGATCGTACGTCGGCGCTGTCGTCCGCGCAGCCTGAAGGCTGCTTCTTCATACAAACCATGTGATCGCATGCTTTAGCTTGCGCGGAAAGAGAAACCGGGTCAAGGAAAGCTGTAGAAGGGATATATGCCGGTTCCGCTTACAAAGGTCGGGATAGCTCCTCCGTCATGCGTAGTGCGTATTTCGTAAAGGAGGCGCCAACGGACGGAAAGCCGGTCTTGCGAAATCGAAGATTCACGCCAGTAAATACACAATCCTTAAACCTCATACAGCCATGGAAACGACGGTTCATCTTCACAGGGTCCAGAGTTACGCACAGGGACGGTGGCACGCGGGCGGCGGGAACGCCCGCGCCGTCTATCACGCCGTCACCGGGGAGCCGGTGGCCGAGGTCTCGAGCGAGGGCCTCGACTTCGGGGGTATGCTCGACTATGCGCGGACCGTCGGAGGGCCGAAGCTCCGCGCGATGACCTTTCACGAGCGGGCCCGCATGCTCAAGGCCATGGCGAAGTATCTCATGAGCCGGAAAGAGGAGTTTTACGAAGCCTCGTGGGCCACCGGCGCGACGAAGAAAGACGCCTGGGTGGACGTCGACGGCGGCATCGGGACGTTCTTCGTCTATTCGAGCAAAGGGCGGCGCGAGCTTCCCGACGAGACCTTCCTCCTCGACGGCAACCCGGAGGTCCTCTCGCGCGGCGGCACGTTCATCGGCCATCACCTCCTCGTGCCGCTCGAAGGCGCGGCGGTGCACATCAACGCGTACAACTTCCCGTGCTGGGGCATGCTCGAAAAGCTCGCCCCGACGTTCCTCGCCGGGATGCCCGCCATCGTCAAGCCCGCTTCCGTGACGGCGTTTGTGACCGAGCGCATGGTGCGCGCCATGATCGCGTCCGAGATCCTCCCCGAAGGCGCGCTTCAGCTCATCAGCGGCGGCGTCGGCGACCTCTTCGAGCACCTCACGGGACAGGACGTGGTGACGTTCACCGGCTCGGCCACGACCGGGCGCAAGCTCAAGGCGCACCCGACGGTCATCAACGAGGGCGTGCGCTTCAACATGGAGGCGGACTCGCTCAACTTCTCCATGCTCGGCCCCGACGTGACGCCGGACATGCCGGAGTTCGACCTCTTCATCAAAGAAGTGGCGAAAGAGATGACGATCAAGGCCGGGCAGCGATGCACGGCCATCCGCCGCACGTTCGTCCCGGAAAGCCGGATGGACGCGGTGATCGAAGCGCTCTCGAAGCGGCTGAGCGGGGTGAACGTGGGCAATCCGGCGAACGAGGGGGTGCGGATGGGGCCGCTCGTGAGCCGGGGGCAGGTGCGCGAGGTGCGCGAGCGCGTGGATGAGCTGGCCGAAGCGGGCGAAGTCGTGTACGGCGGGCTCGCGGGCGCCTTCGAGGTGATCGACGCCGACCCCGAGGCGGGCGCGTTCTTCCCGCCGACGCTCCTCCACTGCGCCGAGCCCTTCGCCCACACGGCCCCGCACGACGTCGAGGCCTTCGGTCCGGTGAACACGCTCATGCCGTACGCCACGCTCGACGAGGCCATCGCGCTGGCGAAGCTCGGCAAGGGCAGTCTCGTCGGCTCGCTCGTGACGGCGGACGACCGCGTGGCGCGCGAGGTGGTGCTCGGCACGGCGGCGTATCACGGCCGGCTCCTCGTGCTCAACCGCACGTGCGCGAAGGAGAACACGGGGCACGGCTCCCCGCTGCCCCACCTCGTCCACGGCGGCCCCGGGCGCGCCGGCGGCGGCGAGGAGATGGGCGGCATCCGGGGCGTGCGACACTTCATGCAGCGCACCGCCATTCAGGGCGCGCCCACCACGCTCTCGGTCATCGCCAACGAGTGGCTGCCCGGCGCCGACCGGCCCGAGGCCGACCGGCATCCCTTCGGCAAACCCTTTGAGGATCTCGTCATCGGCGAGACGCTCACCACCGCCCGACGCACCGTCACCGAAGCCGACATCGTCAACTTCGCCGGCGTCAGCGGCGACTTTTTCTACGCCCACATGGACGACATCGCCGCCCGCGAGAGCGACATCTTCGAGGGGCGCGTGGCGCACGGCTACTTCGTCCTCTCGGCGGCGGCGGGCCTCTTCGTCGATCCGCGACAGGGGCCGGTGCTCGCCAACTACGGCCTCGAAAACCTGCGCTTCACCAAGCCCGTCCGCCCCGGCGACACCATCCGGGCAAAGCTCACGGTGAAGAAGAAGACCGCCAAAGAACCGCGCGAGGACGAGCGCCCGAGCGGCGTCGTGGAATGGCACGTGGACGTGACGAATCAGGACGACGAACTCGTCGCCACGTACGACATCCTCACGCTCGTGGCGCTGCGTGACGTCGAAGCGTGAGCTTGTCCCGGAAAAAGCCCATGACCGTGCATCAGGAAACGCTCGAATTCGCCACCACCGGGCACGGCGACCTGCGCGACGTGACGGAAGCCGTCGCGGGCGTCGTCCGCGCCTCGGGCATCGCGACGGGGCTCGTCAACGTGCACGTGATCGGGAGCACGGGAGCCGTCGGCACGATCGAGTATGAGCCGGGGTTGAAGCGCGACCTCCCGGAGACGCTCGACCGCCTCATGCCGCCGGGTCGCCATTACGGGCACGAGCAGACGTGGCACGACGGCAACGCCCATTCGCACCTGCAGGCCACCACGCTCGGCTCGTCGATCACCGTGCCCGTCGGCGAGGGCGGTCTGCTCCTCGGCACGTGGCAACAGATATTCTTCCTCGAATGCGACGTTCGCCCGCGCCGCCGCACCCTCGTCGTTACCGTGCAGGGCGCGTGATCCCTTTCATTCTCCCCCAAACCCGCTCATGGCCACCGTAAACGTCACCCTCGAACAACTCGACGACGCCTTCCACTTCCGCGCCTCGAACGCCGACGGCAACACCGTGGACATCGACGACGCCACGGCGCGGGAGGACGGCGTGGGCAAGGGCGTCGGGCCGATGCAGCTCGTGGTGATGGCGCTCGGCGGATGCAGCGCCGTCGACATCGTCTCGATCCTCCGCAAGAGCCGTCAGAAGATCGACACCTTCACCATCGACGTGACGGGCGAGAAGCCCGACGGCGTCAGCCCCTCGCTCTATGAGCGCATCCACGTCCACTATGCGCTCACCGGCGACCTCGAGGCGAAGCGCGTGCGCCGCGCCGTCGACCTGAGCCTGAACAAATACTGTTCGGTGGCGAAGACGCTCGAGCCGACGGCCCGCATCACGGCCTCGTTCAGCGTCAACGGCGAGCGGTTCGACCTCCCGCGACCATGAGCCCCGACGCCCTTCGAAGCCGCATCGAGGCGCTTGCTGCCCGTCCGGACACACCCGGTGCGGAGGAAGCCTTCCGCGCCTTCCGCGACGCCCTGGACGCCGGCACGATCCGCGCCGCCACCCGCGACGACGACGGGCGCTGGCGCGTCCACGCGTGGGTGAAGGCGGGCCTTCTTCTCGGCTTTCGGCTCGGCGCGCTCACCGACTTCTCCACCGGCCCTTTCGCTTTCTTCGACAAGCACACCTATCCTCCGAAGGCGCTCCGCGTGGCGGACGGCGTGCGCGTGGTCCCGGGCGGTTCGGCCATCCGGAGCGGCGCGTACGTGGCTCCCGGCGTGGTATGCATGCCGCCGATGTACGTGAACGTCGGGGCGTACGTGGACGCCGGAACGATGATCGACTCGCACGCGCTCGTCGGGAGTTGCGCGCAGATCGGCCGGCGGGTGCACCTCTCGGCGGCCGCACAGATCGGCGGCGTGCTCGAGCCCGTCGGGGCGCTGCCCGTCATCGTCGAGGACGATGTGTTCGTCGGGGGCGGATGCGGCGTGTATGAGGGCTGCCTCGTGCGGGCGGGGGCGGTGCTCGCGCCCGGCGTCACGCTCACACGCGCCACGCGGCTCTTCGACCTCGTGCGCGAGCGCGTCCTCACGGCGGAGGACGGGGTGCTCGAAGTGCCTGCCGGGGCGGTCGTCGTGCCCGGCTCGCGCCCGGCGGCCGGAGCGTTCGCCGCCGCGCACGGGCTCGCGCTCTACGCGCCCGTCATCGTCAAGTACCGGGACGAGAGGACCGACGCGGCGACGACGCTCGAAGAAGCGCTCCGGAGCCGCCTCCGAGGCGTGTGACCGGACCCTTTGCCGCCCGCTGCCTGCGCATCTTCTGCGCGCCCCTGTGCACGGCGTGCGCCGCCCCGGTGCGCCGGAACGTCCATACCCGGCGCGCGCGGTCGCCCCGGGCCATACACGCACCGGAATTTTTACCGGTCCGTTGCCTGATAAAATCTGATTCGGGACCCTTTCGCCAAAATATTTCCCCGTGGATTCGCCCAAAGGTGCATTTTAGTGCGGGAATGCAGATATTCTTCTCATGCCGTGAACCGATGTGCTTCTCTCATGCGGCGCCACCCGTGCGAAAAACGAGAGAGGGGGGAAACCAAAAAAGAGACGACCACCGGAGTCTCTGCACTGCAAAAGAGAGCAATCGTAAAGCTATTTTTGAAGTCCTGACCTTGCCGTCAATTTTTCCGGCACAGTCATTTCAGGTCAGCGATTTGCTCTCCGATACCCTTCTCCAACCCGCACTCCACCACGTATATCCCGGGACAGGTATAGGACCGAACTATGAGGCGACTGGCTACGACGGTTTTCGGCTTGCTATGGGTTGTTTCCGCCGTTGCGCAAACGATCCCCGACATCCCCATTTCCTTTACGCTTCCCGAAGCGGGGTATGTCACCATCGTGCTCGAAGATCAGAACGGCAACCGTGTGCGCAATCTGATTCAGGAGACCTATTTCCCGGCGGGTGCGCACACCATCTCATGGGACGGCTATGACGTTGGCTATCCCGTGAACCGGCCCCGCCCGGAGGGTGAGTACGACATCGAGCGGCAGCTCGTCGCTGCCGGGACGTACCGGATCAAGGGACTCTTTCATAAAGGCATCTCCTATAAATACGAGTTCTCCGTGCAAAGTCCGGGCTCGACGCCCTGGCTCACGGACGACGAGCGCGGCGGCTGGCTCTCGGACCAGCAGACCAGTTACGACGTGATATGGCTGCCCGCGGGCGCCGTCGGCATGACGCCGGAGCCGAGCCTTTTCTTTGCGGCGAAAACCGGTGAGGCCGGCAACGCCCTCATGATCACCGACGAAGACGGCAACAAGGTCTATGGTCGGCAGAGCACCCCCGGCGGCTTCTTCGGCGCGCACAACCTCGCGCGCGATCCCGGCCCTGCAGCCAACCCGGACGTGGCCGTCTACCTGGCTGTCGCCGACAGCACGACGCTTCGGGTCCATCATTTCAAAGGGATCAACGGCAACGTCAACGACGATCCGGCTACCTATACGCTCGCCGTCAATGACGACGCCAACGTCAAGGGAATGGCGGTCTACAATGAAATAGTCGCCGTCTCGCTCCCGCTCATGAACGAGATCGTCTTTTTCGATTACCCGAACCGAACGGTGCTGAAAACCGTCTCGGCCGCGAGCCCGCGCGGCATGTACGTGACCGAGGATGAGTTGCTATACGTGGTCGAAGGAACGGAGGTGGTCCGTTATGACGCCCGCTTCGATACGGGCGCTCTCGCACAACGCACCGTCATCGTGGCGAGCGGGCTCGAAGATCCGCAGAGCATCACCCTCCACAACGACGAGATCTACGTCTCCGACTGGGGGTCGAGCCATCAGGTGAAGGTCTTCGACATGAACGGCGTCTTGCAGCGGACCATCGGCAGCCCCGGAGGTCCGCAGATCGGCCTTTACGATGAGACCGGCATGGGCTACCCGCGCGGCATCGCCGTGGACAGTCGCAATCAGCTCTGGGTGGCCGAAAAGCACAAGGCGCCGAAACGTATCTCGCGATGGGATGCGCTCACCGGCGCCTTCGACCGGGCGTGGTACGGCCCGCCCAAGTACGGCGGCGGCGGCATGCTCGACCCCTTCGACCAGACGCGCTTCTATTATTCGCAGTCCGGAAAGGACGACAAGATGCGCGGCTACGAGTTTGAAATCGACTGGGCTGCCGGGACGTCTCACGTCTCCCGCATCCTCGTCGATGAGGAGCACCACCCCACCGGCGTCGACGTGCCCACCCGGCGCGCGCCCGAATATGTGCGCATGGTGGACGGCAGGAAGTACCTCGTCAACAACAACCAGGAGCCGCAGGCCGGACGCGGCGCCGTGACCATCTGGCTGCTGGAAAACGACCGCCTGTGGCCGGTGGCCGCCGCCGGACCCGCAAGCGAATGGGAAGCGGTCGCGGAGTTGAATGAATGGACGGCCTACGACGACGACAACCGCAAGGTGTTCTTCGTCTGGAGCGACCTCGACCGGGACGGCGACGTCGAACCCGGGGAGGTGCAATACCACAGCCAGGATAAATTTCAGGGAACCGTCTATGCCGAGGAGGACCTCTCGGTGACGAGCATCTGGGGCTACAAGGTGGGCGCGCCGAGCATACAGAGCAACGGCGTCCCCCTGTATGACATCGACACGTGGACGGCCTTCGCTCCGGACTCCGTCGGCAACGACTTCCACAGCTACCACCTCTCGAACGACAGCCTCTTCATCAGCATGCTCGGGCCGCTCACCTTCTTCAAGGACGGCCAGCTCATCGCGCAATACCACTCGCAGTGGCCCAACCGCAACCCGGACGAAGTGCCCGTGCCCACGGAACAGTACCCCGGGCAGTTGCTCGAAACGGCCCGCGTCCTCGGCGACTTCGTCGAGCCCAAAGGCGGCGACGCCGGGCTGATCTGGGGCGTCAACTCGGACTACGGCCAGGCCTACCTCCTCACGTGGGACGGCTACTTCGTCACCAAAATCCTCGAAGACGACCGCACGCATCCCATCTGGCGCTTTCCCGAAGGCGAAATTCAGCGCGGCGACGAGATCGCAGGGGTGAGCGCCGAGTTCGAGCAGTTCTGGATCACCCTCAACCAGGGCGCCGACGGCGAGGTCTACCTCGTGGCGGGCAAGGAGCACGCTTCCATCCTCCGCGTCGACGGCCTCGACACGATCCAGCGCTTCGACTTCGGCGACGTCGTGGTGACGGAGGAGGACCTCGGCGGCGCCGGCGACACCATCACCGAGGGCTTCGCGCCGCTGGCCTTCATCACGTCTCCGGCGCTCGATGAGAAGTTTATCGTGCCTTCCGACGTCCCCATCGTCACGGACGTGAGCGACAATGACGGCGTGGTCACGAAGGTCGCGTTTTACGCCGACGGCGTGCTCATCGGGGAAGTCTTCAGCGAACCGTTCGACTTCACCTGGACGAACGTTCCGGCGGGGACGCATACGCTTCAGATCATTGCGACCGACGACGACGGCAACGAAGGGCCGTCGGGTGAAGTGCCTATCCTCGTGAACACCCTGCCGACGGCGACCATCGTCGCTCCACAGGCGGATTCGGTCTTCCTCGCGCCGGCCACGATCACCATCGAGACGGACGTTGCCGACGTGGACGGGACCATCACCAACGTCGCTTTCTGGAGCGGAGGCGTCTTTCTCGGCGACGTGACGGCGCCGCCCTATACCTTCACGTGGACCGACGCCGAGGCCGGAATCTATGACCTTTACGTCATTGCCACGGACGATCAGGGCGACACGGCGACTTCGGACATGGTTTCCATCACCGTCAACGCTCCCCCGACGATCTCCCTGAAAAAACCCGCCGAGGGGGAGGTCTTCACCCTCCCCGCAGACATCGAGATCCGCGCCACGCCCCTCGACGACGACGGGACCATCGCCGGCGTCGCGTTCTTTGCCGGCGACTCGCTGCTGACCGAGTTGACCACGGAACCGTTTACGTACTTCTGGAGCGACGCCGCGCCGGGCGCGTATGCCCTCAGCGCCGTCGCCACGGACGACCTCGGCGCCGCCGTGCGGTCGGACACGGTGAACATCATCGTCAACGAGGCGGGCACGGTCGCGATCACCTCGCCTTCGGACGGCGCGATCTTCGTCTGGCCCGCTGAAATCACCATCGACGCCACGGCCGACGACAGCGACGGCGCGATCGCGAAGGTCGAGTTCTTCCGGCGGAACCTGCTCCTCGGCGAAGACACCACGGCTCCGTACAGCTTCACGTGGGCGGACCCCGGCACGAACACGCACGACCTCATCGCCGTGGCCACCGACGACCAGGGGGCCGTGACCGTCTCCGACACCGTCACGGTCATCGTCACCGAAGCGCCGACGGCCGCGATCCAGAACGTCGCCGACGGGGCCGTCTTCGTCGAGGGCGAGGACCTCGACATCCGCATCAACGCCACGGACGACGGCGCGGTGGCTCAGGTCGAGCTCTTTGCCGACACCACGAGCCTGGCCGTGCTCACCGAGTCCCCCTACACGTTCACATGGACCGGCCTGGAACTCGGCGCGTATGTGCTCACCGCCGTCGCCACGGACGATCTGGGCGTGCAGACCACCTCCGATGCGGTGAACATCGAGGTGCAGGCCGCCGTCGCCGATCTCACGGTCACGGTGACGCCGCTCGATGCGCCCATCGTCATCGGGGCCTCGGGCGGGCTCTATCAATACGACCTCGACGTCGTCAATACCGGCACCATCTCGGCGACGACGGACGTGTGGGTCACCTTGAGCGGGCCGGGGATCACTTTCACGAAGGGGCCGATTCCGATCACCGTGGCGGCGGGGGACACGTTCGGAGCCACCATCGCGCAGAACGTCCCGGCCGGAGCAGCGGCGGGCACGTATACGCAGAGCGGATCCATCGGCGCGTTCCCCATCGCTGATCAGTCGGACAGCTTCACGTTCGAGAAACTGGCGGGCAAACGAGGGAGCGGTCCCGTCGTGACCAACTGGAACTCGACCTTCGATGCGCTCATCGCCGCGTCCACCGAGGAGCCGATTCCGGAGTCCTACGGACTCGGCCAGAACTACCCCAATCCCTTCAACCCGCAAACGACGATCACGTACGATCTACCCGAGTCGGTGCCCGTGCGCCTGACGATCTATGACGCACTGGGCCGTGAGGTGGCGCGTCTCATCGACGGGGTGCAGCCCGCCGGCACGCACCGCGCGGTGTGGAATGCCGGACGCATGGCGAGCGGGTTGTACTTTTACGACCTGCGGGCCGGAGACTTCCATCAGGTGAAAACGATGATTCTCCTTCGTTAGCGCGTTCCTTCGTTAAAATGTTTGAACGTTCCTCCAGGGCCCTGACGTTCAAACGCCCCGACGCAAAGAAGCCCTCCCACGGACCGCCGGGGAGGGCTTCTTTCATGAAACCGGAAGGGCCGGATAGCGGCTATTTGAGCAAAACCATGAGGCGGCTCTTCTCGAAGTCGCCGGCCCGGAGCTTATAGAAATACGTGCCGCTCGGCAGGTCGGCCCCGGCGTCGTCACGCCCGTCCCACACGACGGAGCGGAAACCGGCGTTCTGCACACCGGAGGCGAGCGTGCGGACCTCGCGGCCCAGCGCATTGTACACCTTGAGCGTCACCCGCGCCGGTTCCTTGAGGGCGTACCGGATGGTCGTCGTGGTGCGGAACGGGTTCGGGTAATTCTGTTCGAGGCTGAAGATGGCGGGCACGACGCGCGAGCCGGCGGTCTGGAGGTCTTCGGTCACCCACGCCTGTCCGTCTTTCACCGGCGCGTCCGTGCTTGCGTCGAAGAGGGTCCAGCGGTCGTCGCCGCGATGGGCAGCCGCCGCTCCGGCGAGTTTTTCGAACGTGAAGCCGTCCGACTGATCGGCGACGGGGAACGCGCCGACGGAGGCCGTATAGGTGTACGTGCCCGCCGGCGCTCCGGCCGGCACCTTCTGCGTGACCGTTCGGAGGAGCGAGCCGCTCGCGTCGAGCGAGACGTTGAACGGCCCCCGCGTCACGTCGACGCCGCCGTCGTTGGTGATCGAGAGCCAGAGGTCCGTCGTCTGCGCCGAGGTCGTCGTGTTGACCACCGTGAGGTCGAAGGCGAAGCTCCCGCCCTCGGGCGGAATCTCGACGGGCGGGTTCAGCGGCGCGACGGCGACGGTGACGGCGGATTGATCGTCCTGTCCCCAGTCGCCGAGGGGCGTCAGCGTCGGCCCGCCGACCTCGCAGGTGTCGAGGTCGCCGCCGAGATGGCGGTGCCCGGTGCGGTACCACAGCACGACGTCCGTCTGATCGATGGGCTCCCCGTTGACGAGGCCGTTGGGCTGGATCTCGCACTGAAACGTGTTGTCGTCGAGCTCATTGGGGCGGTAGCTCGTAAAGAAAGCGTCCAGCTTTGAGAACTCGTCCACGGGCAACTCATAATCTTCGAGTCCCGGTTCGAGGTGGTAGCCGCGCCCGGTCAATGCGTCGAGGACGGACCAGCCCACGTTGTCGAGCGGGTCGCCCCACGTCCGCGTCGTCTCGGTGGCGAAGGTGAGGTCCGCGCCGGCATCGCTCGTCTCGACGATGTAGTCATTCGCCGCCCCTTCGATGTCGAAGTCGAGCCGCCAGTAGACGTGATGGTTGTGCGTATTGTTCACGCATGAGGCGGGCACCGAGGCGAAGGCAAACTCGGGCTGGATGCGACCGTCGAGGTAGAAATTCCAGCGCATCGTGTAGCGGTACCATCCCGCTTCGGCCTGGGTGGTGAGCACGAGCCGGTCGGCGTACGACTCGGACGCGACCCCGGTGAAGCTGCCCACGTCGCCGCCCGAGCCGCCGGTGTCGCAGACGGTCTGCACGGTCCCCGGCGTCGATTCGGCATAACAGCTGTTGACCACGCCGTCGGCGATGAAGGTCACCTCCTGATCGAGCCAGTCACGGAAACAGCCGCACCCGCCCGGATCATATTCCACGTTGAGGATGGGCGCGTGCCCGCGTTTGAGCACGAGGCGCCCGTTGTACCTTACGTCACGGATCTCGATGCCGGAGCCGTTGGTCCCCGAACTGGCGGCGGCCGGGATCCAGCAAAACTCCCAGACGGGGTTCGTCTCGGGCCAGGCGACGGGATTGCATCCGCCCGTGCAACTTTGTGCGGCGGCGGAGACGGGCCCCAGAAGCCCGATGAGACCAAGGCTGAAGAAGAGGGATAAAGACAGGCGTTTCATATGCGGGGGAAGCGGCAGGATGAAGGGGGCGACGGAAAAGAGGCGGGTGCGCCGGGCGGCGCTCAATGGCCCGGATAAAGGTTGCGGTGCACAACCCGGCGGGACACCAGGTCCACGGCGACGAAGCGAAGCGAGCGCGTGCGTTCGGGCGCGAGGATCTCGATCTGAAGGCAACGAGTGCCGGGACCGCAGGGCCCTTCATCCTCCCGCAAGACGAAACCGCCGTCGAGCACGGCGTTGTTCTCCCGGAAGAGCGCGCCGAGTTCGTCGTCGGCCAGCACGAGGGTGTATGCCTCCGCCAGTTCTTCGGCGGTGGGCCGGGGCAGCTTCGTCACCGTCTCCTGTTCGATGAGCGTGCCCGCCGCATCGTAGACGTACTGCCGGGCCTCCCCCGCATCGTAGTCGAAGACGACCTCGACGCGGTAGACGAGCTCTTGTCCGTCCACCTTGACCGGCTCGGACCATGACTTGAGCACCCGCGTGTTGCCCTGCCCCCACGCACCCGGCGTCGACCAGAGCGCCGCGAGCGCTACGATGAGGGCCGGGCCCAGGCTCCGGCGAATGAAACGGGGAAAGAGGGCGCGCAGGATCATGACGTTGAGGGAGACGGTGAAGGGGGCGGCGGACGTTTCTCACACATAATTACTTTTATTCAAAATAACGCAAGGCGTCATGGCAATCCAATCGCCGGGGCAGATTTGCCGAAAGCTCCCCGTCCGGGCGTTTTCGGGCCATTATCCACCTATACTCCATCTTGTGCCCTGTCCATCCCGGCCCGGATTGCGGTATATTGGCGCGTCCGCTTTCGTCAGACCTTCCCGGCCGTTCGATGTCTTCAACGCCTTCTTTTTCGACCGTGCTTCTGGACGTAGACGAGCAGGGCCTCGCCGTGTGCACGTTCAACCGTCCCGAGGTGCGAAACGCGCTGAACATGGACATGGTGCGCGACGTCCGGCGCGTGCTCGAAGTCCTTGCCGTGCGCGACGACGTGCGCGTGCTCATCTTCACGGGTGCGGGCGGGCAGGCGTTCGTCAGCGGGGCCGACATCGCCGAGCTTCGGGAGCGGGGCCGCGCCGACGCGCTCCGCCGGATCAACAACAGCCTCTTTCGGGAGATCGAGCAGTTCCCCGCGCCGACGATCGCGGCGGTGCGCGGGTGGGCGCTCGGGGGCGGCTGCGAGCTGGCGATGGCGTGCGACCTTCGCGTGGCGGGCGAAGGCGCGAGGTTCGGTCAGCCCGAAGTGGCGCTCGGCATCATCCCCGGGGCGGGCGCCACGTACCGCCTGCCCCGCCTCGTCGGCCTGGGCGCGGCCCGCGAGCTCATCTTCACCGGTCGCCTCATCGACGCTTCGGAAGCGCTTTCGATCGGCCTCGTCAACCGCGTCGTGCCGGACGACGAGGTGCTCTCGGCCGCCCGCGCCCTCGCCGCGCGCATCGCAAAGAACAGCGCCGTCGCCGTGCGCTTCGCCAAAATGGCTCTCAACGCCTCCGACGAGATGAGCACCGACGCCGGGCTCGCCCTCGAAACGACCATACAGGCGGTGCTCTTCGAAGACGAGGAGAAATACCGGCGCATGACGGCGTTTCTCGAAAAAAAGAAAGCGAAGAAAGACCAGCGACCATGACCCCTCCCCCCGCACAAACGACCTCCGGCGCTTCGTCGGCCACCCGTGCCGCCCTCGACTGGCGGCGGGCGGCCTACCACGTGCTGTGCTCCCGGGCGCTCGACGAGATCGAGGAGACGCGGCTCGTCCCGGCGCGGAAGGTGCTCTATCAGTTTTCCGCCCGGGGACACGACGTGGCGCAGGTGCTCCTGGGCATGCTCCTGACGCATCCGAAGGACGGCGTGAGCGCGTATTACCGGTCCCGCCCCCTCCTCCTGGCGCTGGGCCTCACCCTCGAAGACGCCTTCGCCGCGCCAATGGGCAAGGCGGGCGGCTTCAGCGACGGGCGCGACATCGGCGTCGTGTGCAACCTGCCCAACCCCGGCGGCCCCACCGTGCTCCCGATGGCAGGCGACGTGGGCTCGCAGTATACCCCGGCGGCGGGGTGGGCGCAGGCCCTCCGGTTCCGGCGCGCCACGCTCGGCGACGAAACTTACGAGGGCGCCCTTGCCGTGGCCCACGGCGGCGACGCCTCCGTCGCCACCAACGGCTTCTGGTCCGCCCTCACCATGGCGACCACCCTCCGCCTGCCCGTGCTTTTCTACATCGAGGACAACGGCTACGGCATCTCCGTCCCCTCCCACCTCCAGACGCCGGGCGGCAACATCGCCGAGAACCTCGCCTCGTTCAAAAATCTGCACCTCCTCGACGGCGACGGGACGGACCCCGCGACGGCGCTTCCGATGATGGAGGAAGCCGTCCGTCACGCGCGCTCGGGGGAGGGGCCGGTGCTCCTTCGCCTGACCGTTCCGCGGCTCTCGGGTCATTCGGGGCAAGACAACCAGGCGTATAAGGGCCGGGAGCGGATCGAGGCCGAGCAAGCCCGCGACCCCCTTCCGAAGCTTCGCCGCTTCCTCGTGCCCGAACACCTGACGCCGGCGGAGTGGGAAGCCCTCGAAGCCGAAGTGACCCGCGACGTGGAGGCCGCCCTCGAAGCCGCCCTCGCCCGCCCCGACCCGGACCCTGCCTCCGTCACCCGGTATGTCTTTGCCGAGACGAAGGCCGACGGCTCCCTCGCCGTGCAACAGGTCGGGGGCCTTGCCCCGGAGCGCGTCCCGTTGCCCGTCGGCACGGACACGCCGACGCCCGAGCCCTCGCGCGTCAACATGATCACGGCGATCCGGCGCACGCTGGAGCACGAACTGCGCGTCAATCCGCGCCTGCTCATCTTCGGCGAAGACGTGGGGCCGAAGGGCGGCGTCCACACCGCCACGATGGGACTTCAGGAAGCCTTTGGCGAGGCGCGGGTGTTCGACACGAGCCTTTCCGAAGAGGGCATCGTCGGGCGGGCCGTGGGCATGGCGCTTGCCGGACTGATGCCGGTGGCCGAGATCCAGTTCCGGAAATACGCCGATCCCGCCACGGAGCAGCTCAACAACTGCGGCACGATCCGATGGCGCACGGCCAACCGCTTCGCCGCGCCCATCGTCGTCCGGATGCCCGGCGGATTCGCCAAGGTGGGCGACCCGTGGCACAGCGTCACCGACGAGGTTCGGTGGGCGCACGCCATCGGGTGGCAGATGGCCTTTCCTTCGAATGCGGAGGACGCCGTGGGGCTGCTCCGGGCCGCCATGCGGTCGAACAACCCGACGATATTTTTCGAGCACCGCCTCCTTCTCGACTACCCGTGGGCGCGCCGCCCGTACCCCGGCGACGAGTACGTGCTCCCGTTCGGAAAGGCGCGGCGGATCCGGGCAGGCGACGACCTGACGGTGGTCACCTGGGGCGCGATGGTCGAACGGTGTGAGCGTGCGCGGGAGCACGCGAAGGTCTCGGCGGAAATCATCGACCTGCGCACGATCATGCCGTGGGACAGCGAGGCCGTGCTCGCCTCGGTGCGGAAAACGAAGCGCTGCCTGATCGTCCACGAAGACGCCGTCACGGCGGGCTTCGGAGCCGAGATCGGGGCGACGCTGGCGCGGGAAGCCTTCTTCGACCTCGACGCTCCCGTCGAACGCCTTGCCGTCCCGGACGTCCCGATCCCGTACAACCTCGGCCTTCTCGCCGCAACCGTGCCGGGCGTGGAGGTCATCGCCGAGAAGATGGCAGAACTTGTCGCCTTTTGATACGTCCCTGGACCTTTTTTCGAGTGAAATGGACCTTTTCCGGCAGGCACGCCGGGGCGGTCCGTTCGCATTCACGACGCCGATAATGCCATGACCGTCCCCGCAACGACCCTCATCGACATCACCATGCCGGCTTCCGAGGAAGCGACGGAGGCCGTCGTGATGGGCTGGTTCAAGCAGCCGGGCGACCCGGTGAGTGAGCACGAGCCGCTGCTCGAAGTGAGCACGGACAAGGTGACGATGGAAGTCGCCGCGCCCGCGTCGGGCGTGCTCCGAGAGATCCTCAAACGCGAGAACGAGGCCGTCGCGCCGGGGGAGGTGCTCGGACGCATTGCCACGGGAGAAGGGGCGGAGCACGCGTTGGCGCGCGAAGCGGAAGGTCCCCGTGCTCCCGAGACGTCCGTCTCCGCGCCGTCTCCGAGCGCCGCGCCGCCCGTGGCGTCGGATCGGCGGATGAGGCTGAGCCCGCTCGTCAAGCGCATGCTTCGGGAGCACGATCTCGACCCCGCCCGCATCTCCGGCACGGGACGCGGCGGGCGCATCACGCACAAAGACGTCCTCGCCTACCTCGAAGGCATGGGCGCCGCCCCCGCGCCGCCGCCGTCCGGCCCGATCCCGAGCCGCATGGTCCCGCACACACCGATCCGGCGACGGGTCGCGGAGCACATGGTCGAGAGCATGCTCCGCACCGCCCCTCACGTGACGGCCGTCTTCGACGCGGACCTGACGGCCGTCGTCGCGCACCGGGCGGAGCACAAGGCGGCCTTCGCGGAGAAAGGCGTCAAGCTGACGTATACGGCGTATTTCGTGAAGGCGGCGGTGGAGGCGCTCCAGGCCGTGCCCGAGGTGAACAGCCGGTGGCACGACGACGCGCTCGAAATCTTCGAGGACGTCAACGTCGGCGTGGCGACGGCGCTCGGGAAGAAGGGGCTGATCGTGCCGGTGATCCATCAGGCGCAACTGCTCGGCCTCTTCGGCATCGCCACGAAGCTCCAAACGCTGGCGGAAAAGGCGCGCGCGGGCAAGCTTCAGACGGAAGACGTTCAGCGTGGCACGTTCACGATCACGAACCACGGCGTCTCCGGCAGCCTCGTCGCCACGCCCATCATCAACCAGCCGCAGTCGGCCATCCTCGGCATCGGCAAGATCGAGAAGCGCATCACCGTGGCGGAGGATCGCGGGCGCGACGTGATCCAGATCTCGCCGCGCGCATACGTCACCCTCACCATCGACCATCGCGCGCTCGACGGCTTCACGGCCAACCTTTTCCTCTCGAAGTTCGTCGAGGTGCTCGAACACTGGAACGAGCGCCCGTGAGCGTCGTCCTTTCCCAGACATACCCGGAACCTTTTAAACGGAGTTTTCGAATGGCGCGAGACGAACGTGTCCTCGTTCTCGGCGGATCGGGCCTGGTCGGCTCGCAGATCGTGCGCGAAGTGAGCCGACAGTTGAAGCCGAAAAAGATCGTGGTGGCAAGCCTCTCCGAAGACGAGGTGCGCGACTTTCTGCATGATGTGAGCCGGGAATTCCCGGACATCGACTTCGACGGCGCCTGGGGCAACATTTTCGTGCGGGATGCTTTCCGCATGGAGCCTCGTGGACGCCTCGTCGAGCGTGAGGAGCATCGCGAGGCCCTGTACGAAGACCTCTTCGGCGACATCGACGCGGCCTACGAGCGTTCGGTGCTCGTGCAACTCATCCGGGAGCACCGCCCGGACGTGATCATCGACTGCATCAATACCGCCACGGCCATCAGCTATCAGGACGTGGAGCGCATCAGCAAAAAGACGCACGACGCGCTCTCCCGTCTGCGCGAGGCTGCCAAGGACGACGAGGCGCTTCGCGAGACGGTCGAGCATCTCGGACAGGACGTAAGCACGCTGCTCATCTCGCAGGCCACCTCCCAGCTCATCCGCCACGCGCGGTTGCTCTACGGCGCCATGCGCGAGGTGAAGACGCGCCTGTACGTGAAGGTGGGCACGACGGGCACCGGCGGCATGGGGCTCAACATCCCGTACACGCACAGTGAGGACAAGCCGAGCGTACAGCTCATGACCAAAACCGCCATGGCTTTCGCGCACACCGGCCTGCTTTTCCTCATGGCGCGCACGCCCGAGGGGCCGCTGGTCAAGGAGCTCAAGCCTGCCGCGATGATCGGATACCGACGCGTGGCGCATCAGGCCGTCAAACGACGCGGTCGCCCCCAGTTCGTCTATGAGAGCCGAACCGAGACGCTCGACGATGCGCTGACGCTCCACGACGACGACACCCGGTACGAGCAGCGCGGCGAACTGAAGATGGCAGGCGTCGATACGGGCGAGAACGGCTTCTTCGCGCGCGGCGAGTTCGAGACGATCACGTACATCGACCAGATGGAGTTCGTCACGCCCGAGGAGATCGCCGAGCAGGTGGTCCTCGAAATCAAGGGCAGCAACACCGGGCATGACATCATCGCGGGGGTGGACAGCAACGTGATGATGCCGAGCTACCGCGCGGGGGTGCTTCGGGACACGGCGCTCCGGCGGCTGGTGAAGATCGAGGAGGAATCGCAGGGGCACAGTGTGGCGCTCGGCCAGCTCGGGCCGCCCGAACTGTCGAAGCTCCTCTACGAGGCGCACCTGCTCAAGCTCAACTACGGCACGCTCGAAGCCGTCCGCGCGACACCTGCCGAGGAGATCTCTGAGACGCTCTTCCATTTCCTCGAAGCCAACGACGCGCTCCGCACGCAGATCGTCTCCATCGGCGTGCCGATCCTCGCGCCGGACGGACGGCGGCTCATCCGAGGGCCGTTCATCAACATCCCGGAGAGCATCTATCCGGAAGTGGAGATCCGCGAGGGGGACCTCGACAAGTGGGCGCGCAAAGGCTGGGTAGACCTCCGGCCCGTGAGCATGGAGAGCTGGCGGGAGCGGTTCGGCCGGATGCAGCGCGCCCAGGACATGCTGCACACGCGCGGCACCTCGTCCATCACCCGCACCACATACCTGTACGAGACGATCGAAATCGGCGCGGTGACGGCGTGGATCTTCGCCAACGAGGAAGGCGGCTACCGGATCAAATGACGAGCGTCAGATGCACTTGAAGTGCTCGAACGGCTGTTGACAGGCGCGGCAGAAGTGGAGGGATTTGCAGGCGGTGGAGCCGAACTCACTCGTGCGCTCGGTGTCCTCGGAGCCGCAGAAGGGGCACCGGACGGGCTTCGGCTGCGCGGCGAAAGGCAATGCCGGCCACAGCGCGTCGTCCGTCTTCGGCGGCGGCGCGATGCCGTACTTTTCGAGCTTGCGCTTCGCCTCCTCGGTCATCCAGTCGGTGGTCCACGCTTCCCGGAAGACCGTATGGACGACCACCTTCTCGAAGCCTTTCGCGTGCAGGGTGCGGACGATCTCCTCCTCGATGGCCTTCATGGCGGGACAGCCGGAGTACGTCGGCGTGATGTCCACGTGCACCGTGTCGCCGTCGAGGCGCGCGTCGCGCACGATGCCCATCTCCACGACGTCGAGCACCGGGATCTCCGGGTCCTTCACCTCGGCGAGATAATCGAGCACCTGCTCCCGGGTCGTTTCCATAGCTTTCCCACGTCGAATGTCGGCCGGATGCGCGAGGCATTCGGCCTTTTCCCGCTTTACCACACCGCGTCGGGATAGGCGCGGGGGAGAAACTGCATCTCGGCGAGGATGTGGCCGAGGTGCTCGGTATGCCGGCCCGAGCGCCCGCCGGTCTGCATGAAGTCGTCTTCGGGCAGCGTCAGCGTTGCCTGCGAGACGACGGCCTCGACGCGTTCGCGCCACGGCGCTTCGAGGGCGCGTGGGTCGGGCGCGAGGCCTGCGTCGATGAGCGTTCGGAGCGTGTCGTCCTTCTCGAAAAGCTCGCCGCTATACATCCACAGATCGTCGAGGGCCGTCTGAGCGCGGCGGTGGCTCTCGTCGGTGCCGTCGCCGAGGCGGATCAGCCACTCGCTGCTGTGGCGCAGGTGGTAGCGCGCCTCCTTGAAGGCCTTGGCGGCGATCCCCGCCAGCGGCTCGAAGGCGCTCTCGCGCAGCCCTTCATAGAGCAGATGCGCATAGGCCGAAAAGAAGAACTGCCGGGCGATGGTGAACCCGAAGTCGCCTTTCGGCAGTTCAACGATCAGCGCATTGCGGAAATCCAGCGCATCGCGGCGGAAGGCGAGGTCGTCGGCGTCGCGGCCCGCGCCTTCGACCTCGGCGGCCAGCCCGAGGAGGCTGTTCGCCTGTCCCACGCAGTCGAGCGCGATGTTGGTCAGGGCGATGTCTTCTTCGAGATACGGTCCGTGGGCGCACCATTCCGAGAGCCGGTGGCCGAGCACGAGCGCGTCGTCTCCGAGGCGCAGGAGATACTCGAAGAGGGCCGGGCGCAGCGCGGGGTTCAGGGTCTCTGTGGTCATGTCTGTGTCCGATGTGGGCGTTCCGGAGGCGCGCCCGTCAAACATTCTTCACCCCGTGGGGGACCTTGTAGAAGGAGGGGTGGCGGTACGGCTTGTCGTCGGCGGGGTCGAAGAACGGCCCGCGGTCATCCGGCGTGGTGGCGTGGATGGCCGAGGCGGGCGTCACCCACAGGCTCACCACCTTGCCGCGCCGCCCGTACACGTCGCGGGCGTTCTGAAGCGCCATCTCGGCGTCGCTCGCGTGGACGTTGCCCACGTGCTCGTGCGGGGCGCCCGTGCGCGGCTGCACGAACACTTCCCACGGGACCATTCCATCCGTGCTGTTCTGTTCACTCATCAGGCTGCCCTCAGGCCGTTTGTTTCCTGTTTTGCTCGTTGTTTGGCCGCGTACGCTTCGGCGGCGGCCCGCACCCACGCGCCCGCCTCGTGCGCCGCGCGGCGGGCCCGCAGGCGCTCGCGGTTGCACGGTCCATGCCCCCGCACCACGCGCCAGAACTCCTCCCAGTCGATCTCGCCGAAACGCCAGGCGCCCGCCTCCTCGTCGTACCTCAGGTCCGGGTCGGGGAGCGTCATGCCGAGCGCTTGCACCTGCGGCACGGTGATGTTGACGAAATGCCGGCGGAGTTCGTCGTTCGACTTCTGCTTCACCTTCCAGCGCAACAGTTCGGCGCTGTTCGTCGAGTCCTTGTCCGAGGGGCCGAACATCATGAGCGTCGGCCACCACCACCGGTTGATGGCGTCCTGAAGCATCTCCCGCTGTTCCGGCGTGCCTCGCGCCATCGTCACACAGATCTCGTAGCCCTGTTTCTTGTGAAAATTCTCCTCTTTGCAAATGCGGATCATGGCGCGCGCATACGGCCCGTACGACGCCTTCGCGAGCATGGTCTGATTGACGATGGCCGCGCCGTCGACGAACCACCCGATGACGCCGATGTCGGCCCACGTCAGCGTGGGATAGTTGAAGATGCTCGAATACTTCGCCTTCCCCTCCAGAAGGGCCTGCACGAGGTCGTCCCGGTCGACGCCGAGCGTCTCGGTGGCGCTGTAGATGTAGAGGCCGTGCCCCGCCTCGTCCTGCACCTTTGCCAGCAACGCCATCTTCCGCCGGAGGCTCGGGGCGCGGGTGATCCAGTTGCCTTCGGGCAACATGCCCACCACTTCCGAGTGGGCATGCTGGGACATCATGCGCACCAGCTGTTTGCGATACCGCTCCGGCATCCAGTCTCTCGGCTCGATCTTCTCTCCCTGCCGGATGCGGGCCTCAAAATCTTCGACCTGGGCGACTTCGTTCATGATTTTCCTCGTCTGATCGGAAGGGACGTGAAGGGGGGACGACCGTTCGGAACCGCTTCCGAAACCGGCGCAAAACGTGACGGCTGTCGGGTCTCGGGGATCGAAAAACCGTATGCCGTTCCAACCCTCGGGGTTGCGTCTTGGTTTCCGCCGGGAGGCGGCTCCCGCGTGCCGGAGCCGTCAACCGCCCCACGACCGGCCTCGGAGCGCGTCGAGGGCCTCGTATGCGGTCAGGTCGTAGTGGAGCGGAGTGACGGAGACGAAGCCGTTGTCGATGGCGGCGAGGTCCGTGTCCGCGCCCTCGTCGAGGTTGACGAAGCGACCCGTCAGCCAGTAATACGGCTGGTTCGAGGGGTCGACGCGGTCGACGAAGGACTCCTCCCAGCGCGAGTGCGCCTGCCGGGTGACGGCCACGCCCCGGATCTGGTCGAGGGGCAGCGCCGGGACGTTCACGTTGAGGAGCACACCTGGCGGGAGCCCTTCGCGCAGCACGTTCCGGGCGATGCGCCGGGCATACCGCCCCGCCGGCCCGAAGTCGCCGCCCCGCCACTGGCACAGCGACACGGCGACGGCGTCGATGCCGAGGATGGCGGCTTCGGTGGCCGCGCTGACGGTGCCGCTGTAGATGACGTTGACGGCGGCGTTCGGTCCCTGGTTGATGCCGCTGACGACGAGGTCCGGGCGGCGCGGCACGAGCTTGTCGATGGCGAGCTTGACGCAGTCGGCGGGGGTGCCGGTGACGGCGTAGGCGGCGACCACGTCCGGCGGCGTCTCGAAGGGCCACGGACGCGCGCGCACGGGGTCCCGCACGGTGATGGCATGCCCGACGGCGCTCTGCTCGGTCAGCGGCGCGACGACGCACAGGTCGCCGAGTCCGGAGAGCGCCGAGACCAGCGCCCGAAGGCCCGGCGCGTCGATGCCGTCGTCATTGCTGATCAGGATGAGGGGCCTGTTCGTAGAGAAGTCGTTCGTCATCTGCTCATGGCCGCGAAGCCTGCCGTTGGTTGGCTGCGCACGCCGCGAGCCGCCTCCGGCGCGGGACGATGCTCTGGGGAATCGGCGGCGAAGGCGACATGCCGGGCCCGGGCGCGTTGCGAAAGATCAATAGCTCTCCTCGTCGGTGGGGAAGGAACGCTCCCGCACGTCCTGGATGTAGGCCTGCACGGCGTCGGTGATGACGGCGTCGAGGTGGGCATAGCGGCGGACGAAGCGGGGGTTGAAGTCGGTGGTGAGCCCCAGGGCATCGTGGGTGACGAGCACCTGTCCGTCGCAATGCACGCCGGCGCCGATGCCGATGGTCGGGATGCGGATGGATGCGGTCACTTCGGCCGCGAGCGAAGCCGGGATCTTCTCGAGCACGATGCCGAAGCACCCGGCCTGTTCGAGGAGCACGGCGTCGCGTTTGAGTTGCTCGGCCTCCTCCTCTTCACGCGCCCGCACCCTGTACGTGCCGAAGCGATAGATGCTCTGCGGCGTCAGGCCAAGGTGGCCCATCACCGGGATGCCCGCCGTCAGGATGCGCTCGATGGTCGGCACCACCGCCGCGCCGCCTTCGAGCTTGACGGCGTGCGCGCCGGCCTCTTTCATCACGCGGATAGCCGAGATGAGCGCTTCCTTCGAATTGCCCTGATACGAGCCGAACGGCAGGTCGACGACCACGAGCGCGCGCTGGACGGCCCGCACCACACATTGCGCGTGGTAGATCATCTGATCGAGCGTGATCGGCAGCGTGGTTTCGTGGCCGGCCATCACGTTCGAGGCCGAGTCTCCCACCAGCAACACGTCGACGCCGGCGCGGTCGAGGAGGCGGGCGGTCGTATAGTCGTAGGCGGTCAGCATGGCGATGGGCGTGCCCGTCGCCTTCATGTTCTGGAGCGCCTGCGTGGTGACCCGTTTGATGCCGAGGACGGTCGAAGCCGTGGTCTGCGTGCTCATGGCGATGAAGTTTGGAGCGGAAGAGGAGCAATATACGAAATGCGCTCGGGTGTGCACGCGGGCGGGCCCGCAACGATCCCGAGGCGCGGTCTCCGAACGAGAAACGGGCATCCACCGCAGCAGATGCCCGTTGACGCCGGAGCGCAATACGGCTCAGGCCCGCTCAGTTTGCGTTCGAGGTGTTGGAGGTATCGGCCGAGGCGTCGTCGACGGGAATGCCGAGCTTGCGCGCCACGCTCTCGGTGATGTTGACGACCTGCGTGTCGTCCACGTAGATGAGCGCCGGAGCCCGCAAGACGAGCGCCAACCCCTCGGCGCCGGCGACCTCGTTGATGGCGGCCTGCACCTTGTCGAGCAGCGGCTTCATCAGCTCCTGTTCCCGCTGAGCCATCTCCTGATCTTTCTGAGCGGCGGATTGCTGGAGCTGCTGCTGAAGCTGCTGCAACTCCTGCTCGCGCTTGGCGCGGCTTTCCGCCGAAAGCAGCGGCTGCTGCTTCTGGTACTTCTCCAGTTTGTCCTGGAAATCGGCGCTCATGGTCTGCAACTGTTGCTGCGCCGTCTGATACTCCTGCTGGAGCTGTTGCTGAATTTGACCATATTCCGGCATCGCCGCAATAATGGCTTCAGGATCCGTGTAGCCGACTTTGAGGGGCTGGCTCTGTGCCTGCGCCGAAAGGTGCAACAGCGGAAGCGCGAGCAATGCCAGCGCCAGCGCGCCGGACATCCGTTTCAAGCTATACATATAGAGGTCTCTCCGTGGTTGGTTTCGTATAAACTAAAGGGCGGCCGGTCAACTCCCGCCACGCCCCGCGCCGTCAACGTCTATGCCAAGTTCTTCCAGCACCCGGTCGCTGAGGTTGTATTGCTCCCGGGCGAAAAGGAAAACAAAGTCTCCGCTCTTGTCAAACACGAAGTCGTATCCATCCCGCGTAGCCACCTCTTCGATGGCCCCGAGGATGCGTTCCTGAAGCGGGCGCATCAGTTGATCCTGCTGCTGAAAGAGCTCGCCTTCCGGTCCGAAATACTTCACCCGAAGGCGTTCGACTTCCTCCTCGGCCTGAACGATTTCGTCCCGCTTGCGCTGGCGCTCTTCGTTCGTATAGAGCAGTTCACGGGCCTGATATTCCCGGAAAAGCTCGTCGACTTCCTCTTTTTTCTTCTTGAGTTCGGTCTCCCACTCCTGCATCAGACGGTTCACCTGATTCTGGATCGTCTGATACTCGGGCAAGCGCTGCAGGATATAATCCGAATCGACATAAGCGATCTTCTGCTGGGCCTGCGCACCGGGCGCCGACAGGCAGAGACCAATCATGGCCAGCAAGGGAAAATACCAAATTTTTTTCATACGACCCCTTTAATTTTGCGCTAAGGACTGTCCACCTTGCCGGACGTAGGCAACCCGTTTACCCTGCTGCCACGAGACGCGCACCGTCTGCCGAATCGTTCGGGCGCGCCATTAGTTCCCGAAGCCCTGCCCGAGCGTGAACTGGAAGGTCCATTTCTTCGAGCCGTTGTGCCGGTTGTTGACGGGCACGAACTCGTCGAAATTATAGCCATAGACCAGTTCGACCATGCCGAGGATCGGCAGGAAAAGACGCGCGCCGAACCCTGCCGAGCGGAACAGTCCGGTGGGGTTATAACTGCGGAAACCGTCCCAGGCATTGGCGGCGTCCATGAAGAGGTAAGGAGCCGCCGATAGTTGTTGCGATTGCACGGCGATCCACCGCAGTTCGGAGGTGTACATGTTCAGGATGCGTCCGCCGAAGGGCTCGCCGTTCTGACGCGGCCCCAGCGCCCCGATGGGATACGAGCGCATATAGACGATGTCCTTTCCGAAGAAGTTGAAGAACCCCTGCGTCTCGAACGGCGAGCCGCCCACGATGAAGCGCTCGAAGGCCACCGGATCGCCCGTCACCGAGCCGATGAAGCCGTAATCCATCCCGAAGCCCAGGGCGATCTTGTTCGTCAACGGCACGTTCCAGCTCGATTTCAGTCGCCACTTGTGGTACTGGATCAACCCGCCCACCGGCGGCGCGATCTCCACGGAGAAGAGCATTTTCGAGCCCGTCGTCGGGAAAATGGGGTGGTTCGTGGAGTTTCGAGAGAGCGACTGACGGAAGGTCACCTCCTGGCTGACCCCCTGCGGGAGGGTGCGGAGCCAGTTCTGGTTGTCGAAGAACTGATAGCCGATGGTCGTCGAGGTGCTGAAGAAGTTGTCCGGCCACTTGAGGCGCTGCTCATAGAACACCGAGGCGGACGTGGTGATTAACTGTCCGTTGTTCGTCGTGGTGGTGAGCGCACGCCCGGAGATTTTGGAGAAAGACAGCGAGAAACCGATCGGCGTGGGCCTGCCGCGGAACCACGGTTCGGTGAAGGACAGCGAGTATTGTTGATAGAACCGGCCGTTCGTCTGAATGCCTACCGAGAGGCGCTGTCCATCGCCGGAAGGGAGCGGCTTCCAGGCCTCGGATTTGAACAGGTTCTGCGCCGAGAAATTGTTGAAGCCGAAGCGCAACTGCAGCACGAGCCCGAACCGTCCCCACGTTCCCGAAAGCTCCAGCTGGTCGCTGCCGGTCTCTTCAAGGTGGTACGTCAGGTCGACCCGCTTGGCTTCTTCGTTGATCCGTATGTCCGGCCCCGCCCCCAGCGACTCCTGACTGAAATAATTGAGTTGCATCAGGCGGCGGATCGACTCCTGAATGGCGTCGCGGCTGAAGGTCTCCCCGGGGAAGGTGATCAACTCGCGGCGCACCACGTGCTCCTTCGTCTTCGTATTGCCCGCGATCTCTATGGTGCCGAACTCATACTGATCGCCCTCGAACACGTCGAAGATGAGCTCGAGGGAATCCTTGCCGACCACGCGCACCATCGGCTGGACGTTGGCGCGCATGTAGCCCCGGTTCAGATACCGGCTCATCACGTCGGAGCTGTTCTTGTTTCCGTAGAGGTTCTCTTCGAGCTTCTTGGCGTTGTACGGATCACCCGGATGCAACCCGAGCGCCTCGGTCAGCGCCTCGTCCGGGTACATCGTGTTGCCTTCCCACTTCACGTCGCGGATGTAGAAGCGCGGCCCCTCGTGCACCGTCAGTTCGATGACCATCTTCGGCTTGCCGCCCTCGTCGAAACTGAGGTAGACCGAGTCCTTCACGATCTTCGCATCGTAATACCCCATCTCGTTGTACTTCTCGATGATGCGCTGCGGGTCGCCCTCGAACTCATCGGGCTTGTACGTGTTTTTCCGCCAGAACTGCCACCACTTCTTCGTCTTGGTCTCCATCGCTTTCTTAAGCTTGCCGTCCGAGACGGCTTTGTTGCCTTCGATGATGACCTTCCCGACGCCCACACGCGGCCCCTTATCGACCTGAAAGTCCAGATAGAGCGTGTTGTCGGGGTTGACGGTGCGGCTGACCTCGACGGTCGTGAGCGGATGCCCTTTTTCGGCGAAATAGTTTTTGATGATCTGCCTGGTGCGCTCGATGGAACTCGGACGCACGGGGCTGCCCTTGTAGAGCGGCGCCTGCTGCTGGATCTTTTTCCGGTCTCCGCCCTTGATGCCCGTAAACTTGTAGTCGGCCAGCTTGGGCACCTCCCGCACTTCGATGACGAGGTAGACGCCCTGCCCGAAGCGGCGTTCTTCCTTGATCTTCACGTCGGAGAACATGCCGAGACGATAGATGGCGCGGATGGCGTCGGCGAGGGCGGGGTCGCCGGGAAGCGTCACCTTCTGCCCGATCGACAGCTTGCTCGTCTGCTGCACGAAGGCCCGCGTATAGTCCGACGTCACCCCTTCGACGGTGAGGCCGAGGATGTCGAAGACCTGCGGGCGCGCCGCCGAAGCCGAACCGGCGCCGGCCGCAGCGAGCGGACGCTGCGCCTGAGCGACCGCCGGCAGGAGGACGAAGAGGGCGGGGATGAGCCAGAAAAAACGTGCACGCATGCCAGGGGCTTTCGGTTGATCACGGTGGGTCCACGGAGAGAACATGCAGCCTAAACGGTGTAGCTTGACGCTTAGTTTCTCCAAAATAGTGCGAAACGACGTCCCCAGAGAACGCCTCTCCGCGCGGATTATTGCCCGCTGTCGACGCCCCGGAGGGGCGGAGGTCGGGGCGACCGGCGGCCGCATCAAGACTCGTCCTTCACGCGTCCGAAGCGGCGCTCGCGGTCCTGAAAGTCGCGGATGGCGGCGTAGAGTTGCGGGCGCCGAAACGCGGGCCAGAACGCCTCGGTGACGTAGAGTTCGGTGTAGGCGATTTGCCAGAGCAAAAAGTTCGAGATCCGCTGCTCGCCGCCGGTGCGGATGAGCAGGTCGGGGTCGGGCATGCCGGCGGTGCCCAGGGTCTGCCCGATCATCTCCTCGTCGATGGCTTCCGGATCGAGTTCGCCGCGCGCGACGCGCCGGGCCAGGGCGCGGACGGCCTCGGTCAGTTCCCACCGCCCGCTGTACGAGAGCGCCAGGTTGAGCGTCATCCGCTTGTTGTCCGCCGTATCCGCCATGGCCTGCTCCAGCTCTTTCCGGCACGCCGCCGGCAGCTTCGAGACGTCGCCGATGGTGCGGAGGCGGACGTCGTTCTTCATCAGCGTCTGCTTCTCCCCGCGCAACGTCCGGATGAGCAGTTGCATCAGCGCGTTCACCTCGCTCAGCGGGCGATACCAGTTCTCCGTGCTGAAGGTATAGAGCGTCAGATATTCGACGCCGATTTCTGCGCAGGCCTCGGTGATCTCGCGCACGGACTCGACGCCTTCGTAATGTCCGTGATAGCGCCTCTGTCCGCGCGCTTTCGCCCAGCGTCCATTGCCGTCCATGATGATGGCGACGTGACGCGGAATCGCTCCGCGACGGCGAAGCGTCTCCTGATCGATAGCGTCTGTAGAGGGGGATAACGTCTCTTTCGACACGGCTTTTTTCTGTAGATCGGAACCACGTGTAATTTTGTAAAGCATAAGAACTTACGGCGTCTCGTCGCAAACGTCAATGTGGCGCTTCCCCGCGCGCCCGTCGGCGGTCCGGATGGGAGCGTATTTCTACGGGCAGACGCCTCGCCCGGTCACAGGCGCAGGAGGTCGTTGAAGATGAGGAAGGTCATCAGCGCCAGCAGCAGCAGCATGCCGATCTGCTGCGTGACCATGCGCACTTTCAGCGACGGCTCGCGGCGGGTGATGCCTTCATAGAGGAGGAACACGAGGTGCCCGCCGTCGAGGGCGGGAATGGGCAGGATGTTGATGATCGCCAGCGTGATCGAAAGCACGGCGACGATGTTCCAGAACGCATACGCTCCGTTGGCGGCGGCGTCGCGCGTGAGCACGGCCACTCGGATCGGCCCGCCTAGGTTCTCCCGGATGCTCTCCGAGCCGAAAAAGACCCGCTTGAGGCTTGTGACAATGATCTTCGTGTTGAGCCACGTGTCCTTGAGCCCGGCCACGACGGCCTCATCGAAGTCGTAATCGATGAAACGCGTGATCTGATACACGCCGAGCACGTAGCGGTCCCCCTCCTTGCGCGGCGTCACGACGGCCTCGTAGACGCGCCCGTTCGTGCCCGAGCCGACCCACTGCGCGCCGGGCGGCGGCGGACGGTCCGCGAGCGAGTCGGGGCGTTCCCACCGGAGCGTGAACGGCTCGCCCCCGGTGGCCTGGATCTTCTCGGTCATGTCGCGCCAGAAACGGATCGGCTCGCCGTTGACGGCGAGGATGCGGTCGCCGGGGAGCAGGCCGATGGCTTCGGCGGGCGAGCCCTCGACCGTCGCGCCGACGACCGGCGGATCGAAGGCGATGCCGAAGGCGCCGCCGGAACGGCTGAGCTGCGTCATGATGTCCCGCGGCCCTTCGAACGTGAGCGTGTCGCGCCCGCGCACGACGGTGAGCTTCAGCGGTTCGTCCCGGAGCATTTCCTGCAGTCCCTCCAGCCCCGTGAACGTGCTCATCTCCTTCCCGTTGATGGCGAGGAGCCGGTCGCCCGTGCGCAGCCCGATGTCGTAGGCGAGCGAGCTGTCGGCCACGATCACCCCGCCGATGGGGGGGATGAACCGCTCGCCGTAGACGTCCTTGAGCGCGATGAAGACGATGGCGGCGAGGATCATGTTGAAAATGACGCCCGCCGTGATGACCACGATGCGCTGCCACACCGGCTTTGCCCGGAACTCCCAGGGCTGCGGCTCCGACTCGGCATAGCCGGTGTCCATGCTCTCGTCCACCATCCCGGCAATCTTGACGTAGCCGCCGAGCGGCGTCGCTCCCAGCACGTATTCCGTCTCCCCGATCTGCTTGCCCACGATCTTCGGGGGAAAGCCGATGGAGAAGCGCTCCACGCGCATCTTGAAGAGCTTGGCAAAGAGGAAGTGTCCCAGTTCGTGCACGAAGACCAGGAGCATGATCGCTCCCAGAATGGGCAGGATGTAGGAAAGTGCGTTTAAAATAAAATCCATTCGACCTGAATCGTTTAATCCGGCTGACGCGGTCCGGCGTGGAGAGACGGAGAGGGGTTCATGAGCTTCTGGGAAAGGCCTTCACGGCATTTCCGGGGCCGCGCCCGGAGGTGGCCTTCAATGAATGCCGACCCCGTGGAGTTCCTGTACCCGCCGCCGCGCGCGGGCGTCGGCTTCTACGAGCGTCTCGAAGGAGAGCTGCGGGGGAGTCTCGGCCAGTTCGTCGAGCGCGCGCTCGATCAGGCGGGGGATGTCGACGAAGCGGATCCGCTCGTGGAGGAAAAGCGCGACGGCGGCTTCGTTGGCCGCGTTGAGCACGGCCGGGGCCGTGCCGCCGCGCTCGAGCGCATCGAAGGCGAGGCGGAGGCAGGGGAACCTGTCGAGGTCCGGCTCCTCGAAGTCGAGCCGCCGCAGCTCCGACCAGTCGAGGCGCGGATGCGGGGCGGGCCACCGGTCGGGGAAGGTCAGGGCATACTGAATGGGCACCTTCATGTCGGGCACGCCGAGTTGCGCCTTGACCGAGCCGTCGGTGAAGGCGACCATCGAGTGGATGATCGACTGCGGATGCACGAGCACGCGGATGCGCGCGCGCGCGACGCCGAAGACCCAGCGTGCCTCGATCACCTCCAGCCCTTTGTTCATCATCGTGGCCGAGTCGATGGTGATCTTCGCGCCCATCGACCAGTTCGGATGGCACAGCGCTTCGTCGCGGGTGATGGCGTCGAAGGTTTCGGCGGGGCGGGTGCGGAACGGGCCGCCGGAAGCGGTGAGGATGAGCGTCTCGACGGCGTGGCGCGGTTCACCGACGAGGCACTGAAAGATGGCGGAGTGCTCGCTGTCTACCGGGATGAGCGTGCCGCCCGTGGCTTCGAGCCGTTCGGTCACGAGCGCCCCGGCCACGACGAGCGTCTCCTTGTTCGCCAGGGCGATTTTTTTGCCCGCTCCGATGGCGGCGAGCGTCGGCTCCAGACCCGCGAAGCCGACCACGGCCGTGAGCACGGTGTCCACGTCGGCGAGGGTGGCGGCTTCGCACAGCCCTTCGGGCCCGGCCAGCACGCGGATGCCCGTCCCGGCGAGCGCCTCGCGCAAGCGCCCGTAATGCGTCGCATCGCCGATGGCCACGCACGCCGGACGGAACGCGAGCGCCTGCCGCGCCAGCAGCTCGACGTTCGCATGGGCCGTAAGCGCGCGGACGCTCAGCCGTTCCGGAAAGAGCCGCGCCACCTCCAGCGCCTGCGTGCCGATCGAGCCCGTCGAGCCGAGCAGGCACAGTCCTTGTCGTTCACTGTCGGAAAGAGGGGCGGGCATGGCCTGGGGGTCGTCGGAGGTCAAACGTGCCGGGGCGCGGAAAGGGCGCACACCCGGGCAATAATGCCTACCCTATACGTACGACGCCGGGCTTTGCTTCCGCCTTCGGCCGGAAGGGCGTGAAACTTAGGTGGATCCGCGCCATTACAACGCTCTGCGTTCTCCCGGCGGCGCGCGAGGCGGCTGGGCGAAGGCGATCTCTTCCTCGCATCGGCTCGACTCTCCCGGTTCGTCCGCAGGAACCACGCAACATGGGCGTCCGTCGCCCGTTCTTCTCAGCAGACCCGTCTTCGTCCACGGAGCCCTTTCACCATGGCGCATTTGAAGTCTTTCGATGTTCCCCTTCGCTTCGCCGCCGGTCTTGCGCTTTTCCTGATCGCGGCGCCGGGGTCTTTGGCGCCGCTCCGGGCGCAGGCGCAGGGCGTGGACAGCACCCTCGTGGCGCGCTTCCAGCTGGCGGAGTCCTACCTGCGCGGCGCGCAGTACGACCGGGCCATCACGCTGCTCGAAGACCTCTACGAGGCCAGCCCCGAGACGCACGTTTTCTACGACCGGCTCCGGCAGGCTTACGAGAACGTGAAGCGATACGACGACGCCCTTCGCCTCATCGACGACCAGATGAAGCGGACGCGCGCGCCGACGACGCTTCTGTCCGAAAAGGCGCGGCTGCTCTACCTCAAGGGGGACGAAGAGGCGGCCCTCGCCACGTGGGAGGCGGCCCTCGAAGCGCTGCCCGAGAACGCCAACACCTATCTCACCGTGTACCGCTCGATGATGCGGCTGCGGCTGTTCGAGGAGGCCATCGCGGTGCTCGAAGAAGGGCGACGGACGCTCAAGCGGGACGACCTCTTCCAGACGGACCTGGCCTATCTCTACAGCCTCACCGGGGCGCACGCCAGGGCGATGGCCGAATACCTCGGATTGCTCGCCCGGAACGAGCGCCAGCTCAGCTTCGTGCGCAGCCGCCTCAGCCGCTACACGGATCAGGAAGAGGCGCTCCGGGCCGGCATCGCCGTGGTGGAGCAGGCCGTGCGGCGCAACCCGCTCAACCGCGCCTTCCGCGAACTCCTCTCCTGGCTTTACCTCGAAGGCGGCATGTACCGGCAGGCGCTCAACGTCAACCGCGCCATCGACCGGCTCGAACAGGAGCGCGGACAGGTGCTCTTCACCTTCGCCCGGCAGGCCGCCGACGCCGGCGCGTACGACGTCGCACTCGAAGCATATGAGGAGATTCTGGCCCGCTATCCCGACGCGCCCGCCGCTCCGGAGGCCGTGCGCGGCCTCGCCGAGATGTACGAACGCCGCGCCGAAAAATCCGGCGAGCGCGCTTTCGACGCGCGCGGCAACCGCATCCCCGCCCCCAACTACGACCAGGCCCTCGACGCCTACCGCACCTTTCTCCAACGGTACCCGAATCACCCGCGCTATCCCGACGTGCTCCGCCGCATCGGACGCTTGCAGCAGGACGTCTTCTTCGACCTCGGCGCCGCCGAAGCCACGTTGCGGGAGGTGGTGGACCGCTACCCGAACACCGACGCTGCCCACCGGGCGGAGTACGACCTCGGGCGCATCGCGCTCCAGCGCAACCGGCTCGACGTCGCTCGTCTTACCTTCAGCCGTCTCGCCGACCGGCTCCGCACCGGCGAGCTGGCCGAGCTGGCGCGGTATGAGCTGGCCCTCATCCACTTCTACCAGGGCGAGTTCGACGCCGCGCTGACGCTGACCGAAGCGATGAAAGAGAACACGTCCGCCGACGTCGCCAACGACGCCATCGAGCTGAAGGTGCTCCTCGTCGAGAACAAGGGACCCGACTCGCTGAACACCCCGCTGCGGCGCTATGCCGAGGCGCGCCTGCTCCAGCGCCGACACCAACCCGCCGAGGCGGTCGCCGTCCTCGACGAGCTTTTGCAGACGTACGGCGGCCATCCCCTCGCCGACGACGCCCGTTTCCTGCGCGCATCCCTCCTCCGGCAGATGGGCCGCGCCGAAGACGCCCTCGCGGCGTTCCTCGAACTGCCGCTGTTGCATCCGCAAAGCTACCTCGCCGACCGCAGCCTCTTCGCCGCCGGCGAGCTTCAGGAAAGCGTCTTCGACGACGCCGAGGCGGCGCTCCAGACGTACACCCGCATCCTGATCGAATATCCCGGCTCGCTGCTCGTCAGCGACGCCCGCGCCCGCATCCGCGCCCTCCGCGGCGACGGCGCGTGACGGTCTCCGCTTCACCTTCCGGCTATCATGATCCGACGCCTGCTTCCCTTCCTTGCCCTGCTGCTGATGACTTTCCGGCCCGCCGCCGGACAGGACCTCCTCATCCCGATGGACACGCGCCAGACCGATCACCTGAAGGCCTATGGCGTCACGTACTGGACGCTCGGCCGGGGCATCGAGGTGGACTGGCTGCTCAACTACCGGGGCGGCTCGTTTCTGGTCGGCGCCTTTCCCGAACTCGAACAGGAGCTGCGCATCCGCGGGGTCTACTTCGAACGCCTCAGCGCCGCACAGTCCGCACAGATCATCGCCGAGGTGGAGAGTGACGAGCACAACACCGCCGTCGTGCGCCTCGAAAAGCCGCCCCGCATCGCCGTCTATGCCCCGGAGCTAACCCAGCCGTGGGACGACGCCGTATTGCTGGCGCTGAACTACGCCGAGGTGCCCTACGAGATGATCTATGACGACGACGTGCTCGCGGGCAAACTTCAGGAGTACGACTGGATCCATCTCCACCACGAAGACTTCACCGGCCAGTACGGCAAGTTCTACACCTACCGCTCGATGCCGTGGTACATCGAACAGCAACGGCAGGCCGAAGCGACCGCCCGTCGGCACGGCTTCCGAAAGGTCAGCCAACTCAAGCTCGCCGTGGCACAGACCATCCGCGAGTACGTCCGAAACGGCGGCTTCCTCTTCGCCATGTGTTCCGGCACCGACACGTTCGACATTGCGCTGGCCGCCCATGACACCGACATCGTGCCCGCCGAATACGACGGCGATCCCGTGGACCCCGA
The DNA here is from genome assembly GCF_056451265.1 of Rhodocaloribacter sp. Classification (NCBI taxonomy): domain Bacteria; kingdom Pseudomonadati; phylum Rhodothermota; class Rhodothermia; order Rhodothermales; family Rhodothermaceae; genus Rhodocaloribacter; species Rhodocaloribacter sp. Next base: position 45,453 of record NZ_JBWOPL010000062.1, read on the forward strand.
CGCCCTCTCGAAGCTCGATTTCTCCGCAACGTTCGCCTTCGAGAACTTCCGTCCGAGCTTCAACGCCCACGAGTACGAGCATTCGAACATCGACACGGGACCGCCGCCGCCGCCGCTGCTCAACCCCGCGCTCGATTACTTCACGCTCTTCGAGTTCAGCGCCAAATGGGACCCCGTCCCTTCGATGCTGACGCAAAACCACGTCGCCACGGTCAAGGGCTTCATCGGCCAGACGACCAACTTCCGGAAGCGTCTCATCAAACCGAACATCGTCATTATGGCCGAGGCGCCGGGCCGCGATGAGGTCCGATACCTGCACGGCACGTTCGGGCAGGGCACGTTCACCTTCTATTCCGGGCACGACCCCGAAGACTACCAGCACTTCGTCAACGACCCGCCCACCGACCTGAGCCTTCACAAGAACTCCCCCGGCTACCGGCTCATCCTGAACAACATCCTGTTCCCGGCGGCGCGGAAGAAGAAACAGAAGACCTGAGCCCGTCGTTCACGGCGCGCCTGTTCTTTCCCGGGCGCTTCGGGTCGCCTCCGCGCGCGGCGGTATGATTCAGGAGCGCCTTGCGCCGGGCCGGTCCACGGGGCACGCCTGTGCGCGCCGCTTCCCGGCGCTTTCCAAGATTCAAAATAGATTCCTTTCATGCACGAAATATCAACCGCTCCCGCCGTCAAGACCGTCAGCGCCACGCGCACGGTGATGAACGAGATCGTTTTGCCGAACGACACGAACGGCCTCGGCAACCTGATGGGAGGGCGTCTTTTGCACTGGATGGACGTGTGCGGGGCCATCGCCGCGCAGCGCCATGCCAACCGTATATGTGTCACCGCTTCGGTGGACTCGGTCGAGTTCAACTGTCCCATCCGGCAGGGCGAGATCGTCGTCCTCGAAAGCCGGGTCAACCGCGCCTTCCGCACGTCGCTGGAGGTGCAGATCAACGTGTGGGCCGAGAACCCGCGCGACCAGACGAAGCGGCGATGCAACCGGGCCTACTATACGTTCGTCGCCATCGGCGAGGACGGGCGCCCGAAGCCGGTGCCGCCGATCCACCCGGAGACGGAGGAGGAGAAGCGGTGCTATGAGAACGCCGCCAAACGTCGTGAATTCCGTCTGCTCCTCTCGGGTCGCCTGAAGCTTGAAGACGCCACGAGCATCAAGTCCGACATTCTTTCGGCCCTCGACGCCGAGTGAACGCGCCCGCGTCCGTCCCTCGCCCGCCATGAAGAAGGCGCTTCGCGTCTCCCGTCTGCCCGGATGCCTTGCCCTTCTCGGGCTGTGCGTCGGGCTCGCGGCTTCGGCGGCGGCGCAACCGGCGGGCCGCACGTTCGGGCTCGGCGGTCAGATCGGTCGGCCCGCCGGCGTCACGCTCAAGGTCTACCGGCCCGGTCCGTCGGGCGCATCCCGGCGGGGCGACGCCTTCACACTGCTGGCCGCCTGGGATCTCGAAGAGGTCTTCTTTCTGAACGCCCACCTGCTCCGGGAACGCCCGATTCCCGCCTCGCCGCTGCGCTATTTCTATGGCCCCGGGCTCGTCCTCGGCTTCGAAGATACCCGCCGCGCCGGGCTTGTCCTCGGCGTCAGCGGGGCCTTCGGGGTCAATTTTTTCCGGGAAAGCTTCGAGGTCTATCTCCAGATCACCCCGCGCCTCAAGCTCATTCCGAACACCCGCGGCGCTTTCGACGCGGGCATCGGCATGCGGTATTATTTTTGACGCTATCGTCTGCGTCGAGCGGGGCGGCTGTGCCAACCGGGCGAAGTGAACCCTTCCGCCCCCAGGTACGTTTACCTGCACGACGCCCCACCCGGGCACGACGCCCTCCTTCCTTCATCATCCTCGTCCCCGACTCGATTGCCCGCCATGTTGTTCAAACGCGTCCTCATTACCGGAGCCAACGGTTTGCTCGGGCAGGAGCTCGTCGCGCAGATGAGCCGCCACCCGGAATATGATCTGCTGGCGACGGCGCGGGGCGCGACGCCCCTCTTCCCCGAGAGCGCCGGCGGGTACGTCCCCCTCGACATCACCGACTTCGCGGCGGTGCGGCGGCTTTTTCTCGACTTCACGCCGGACGTGGTGGTCAACTGTGCGGCGATGACACAGGTGGACCTGTGCGAAAGCGAGCGCGATGCCTGCTGGAAGGTGAACGTAGACGCCGTCGAACATCTGGCGAAGTGCTGCCTTCAGCACGGCAGCCGCCTCGTGCAGGTCTCGACCGACTTCGTTTTCGACGGCGCGAACGGCCCCTACCGTGAGACCGACCGGCCCCACCCGATCAGCTTCTACGGCAAGTCGAAGTGGGCCTCGGAGAACGCGGCGCGCGGCGCGGGGCTGGACCGGTGGGCCGTGGCGCGCACGATCCTCGTCTACGGCACGGGCCGCAACCTGAGCCGCTCGAACATCGCGCTGTGGGTGCTCGACAAGCTCTCCCGCGACGAGCCCATCGACGTCGTGACCGATCAGTGGCGCACTCCCACCTACGTCGTCGACCTGGCCGCCGGCATCGAAAAGATCGTGCGATACAACCGTTCCGGCGTCTATCACCTCTCCGGGCGCGAACTGCTTTCGATCCACGAGTTCGCCCATTGCATCGCCGAGGTGTTCGACCTCGACGCCTCGCTCATCCGCCCGACCGACGGCACGCGCTTCCGGCAGACGGCGGCCCGCCCGCCCCGCACCGGCTTCATCATCCTCAAGGCCGAGACCGAACTCGGCTTCCGCCCGCGCTCCGTCCGGGAAGCGCTCCGCCACCTCGGCCGGCGCCTCGGCCTCTCCGTCACCGCCTCCTGACCGCCCCGCCGGGCACTCTTGACCAAGAATCCATAGCCGCACACGCGTTGCGTTGCGTTTCTTTGGAGAGAAGCCTGATCCACGTATTTCGCCGCGCGCACCCGTGAGCGCCCGACCCCGAAAAAATCCCGAAGGCGCGCTGAGGATCGGCTTCCGTCATCCGTTTCACCGACCCATGCTTTTCTCCCCATGCTCGACCTCACCGTCATCCGCGAGAACCCCGAACGCGTCCGGCAGGCGATGCGTGACAAAGGCATCGCCTCCGTCGAGGTGGTCGATGCCGTACTGGCCACCGACGCTCGCCGGCGCGAGACGCTGACCGAGCTTCAGGCAGCCCAAACCCGGGCGAACGTCATCTCGAAGCAGATCGGGGGGCTCATGCGGGAGGGCAGGCGCGACGAAGCGCAGGAGATCATCGCCGAGACGGGGCGGCTGAAGGAACGCATCAAGGCGCTCGAAGAGGCGGCGCGCGAGGCCGAGGCCGCCCTCGAAAAGCTCCTCCTGGAGATCCCGAACCTTCCGCACCCGAGCGTGCCCGTGGGCCGCACGCCCGAGGACAACGTGGTTATCCACGAGGAAGGCGCGATTCCGGCGTTCGACTTCGAGCCGCTGCCGCACTGGGCGCTCGCCGCGAAGCACGGCCTGATCGACTTCGAGCGCGGCGCGAAGGTGACCGGCGCGGGCTTCCCGTTCTATGTGGGGAAAGGGGCGCGCCTCCAACGCGCCCTCCTCAACTTCTTCCTCGACCTCGCCGTGACCGAAGGCGGCTATACGGAGATGCAGCCGCCGTACGTGGTCAACGCCGACAGCGCCACCGGCACGGGACAACTGCCCGACAAGGAGGACCTGATGTACGAGATCCCGCGCGACGGGCTGTACCTCATCCCCACCGCCGAGGTCCCGGTGACGAATTTCTTCCGGGGCGAGATCCTCGAAGAGGCCGCGCTTCCGGTCACGTTTTGCGCGTACACGCCGTGTTTTCGACGCGAGGCGGGGTCGTACGGCAAAGAGGTGCGCGGGCTCAACCGTCTCCATCAGTTCGACAAGGTCGAGCTCGTCCGCTTCGTGCATCCGGAGACGAGCTACGACGCCCTCGAGACGCTCCGCGAGGATGCCGAACGCCCCCTCCGCCGCCTCGGGCTGCCATACCGGCGATTGCTCATGTGCACCGGCGACATGGGCTTCACGCAGGCCAAGAAGTATGACCTCGAGGTGTGGAGCGCCGGACAGAAGCGCTGGCTGGAGGTCTCGTCGATCTCGAACTTCGAGGCGTTTCAGGCGCGGCGCATGCAGATCCGCTACCGCCCCGCCGACGGCGGCAAGCCCGTGGTGCTCCACACGCTCAACGGCAGCGGCCTCGCCTTTCCCCGCATCGTCGCCGCCCTCCTCGAACAGCATCAACAGGCCGACGGCAGCATCCTCATCCCCGAAGCCCTCCGCCCGTACACCGGCTTCGACCGCATCGGGTGAGGGCAGGGGTTCGCCGTCATTGAGCGCACACCCACACACCCACACAATCCACCCTCCTCAAAAAAACTCGCCTCACTGAGACCACGCGTTCGGCAGGCGATCCCATCGGTGGAGGCGGAGGCGTTCGTGGAGGGCGCCCGGAAGGGGCCCCGCGTCGCTGCAGGCCATGTTGGCCTCCACGTGCCGGAGCTTGCGCATGCCGGGGATGACCGTGCTCACACGCGCGTCGTTGAGGATGAACCGGAGCGCCATCTCGGGCAGCGTCATGCCCTCGGGAAGGATCGCCTTCAGCCGCTCGGCCCGCTCGACGCTCGGGATGAGGTTCTCCGGCACGAAATACGTGTTTCGCCAGTCCCCTTCGGGCCACGTGCTGTCTTTCGTCAGATTGCCCGTGAGCGTCCCCTCATCGAACGGGACGCGCGCGATGACCGCCACATCCTGCTCCGCGCACGCCGGGAACAGCTCATCCTCCGGGTTCTGATCGAAGATATTATAGATGACCTGTACGGCGTCGACGTGGCCGCTTCGGACGGCGCGGATGCCGTTCCAGGGCTCCCACCGATTGATGCTGATGCCGACGGCGTCGAAGAGCCCCTGACGCTTGAGGTCGTCCATCTTCCGCACCCACCGGTCGTCGTCCACCCAGTCGTCTTCCCACACGTGAAACTGCACGAGGTCGAAGCGGTCGATGCCGGCGTGCTCGAGGCTCTCGTGCACGCGCTGTTCGATGTAGTCCGGCGGGAAGCATGCGTCGAGCGGATAGCCCCGGCGGCTCGGCCATTTGAAGTTTTTCGGGGGGACCTTCGTGGCCGTATAGAGGGTCTTGCCGGGGTTGGCGCGAACGAGTTCGCCGAGGAGGCGCTCGCTGTGGCCGCTGCCGTACGCCCACGCGGTGTCGAAAAAGTTGCACCCGAGGTCGACGGCGCGCTGAAGGGATCGGAGCGACTCCTCGTCGTCCGAGCCGGCCCATCCGGCCATGCCCCACATGCCGTACCCGATCTCGCTCGTCTCCAGGCCCGTGCGTCCAAAACGTCGATGTTTCATGCGATTCCTCGATGGATGGTCAAAGGTTTTCGGCGGTGCGTCCGGTGTCCGCGTGCAGGCGGGCGAGCACTTCTTCGGCGGCGCGTTCGCCGGAGCGGACGGCCCCGTCGAGGTAGCCGTTCCAGACGGTCGCCGTCTCGGTCCCGGCCCAGTGGAGACGGCCTTCGGGCGCGCGGAGGAGGTTGCCGTAGGCCGTCATCACGCCGGGCGGCATCAGCCCCACATAGCAGCCCGCGGACCACGGCTCGGCGGCCCAGTCGTGGTCGAGGTAGTGAACGGGGCGGGCGGCTTTCGGGCCGAAGAAGCGGGTGAAGCGGTCGAGCACGACGGCGCGGCGCTCGGCCGGGTCGCGGCCGCTCCACGCGCGCGCGCTCCGTCCCGCCATGAAGCCGAGGAGGGCCCCGTACGCGCCCTCCGGCGGTCCGTCGTCGAAGATGACCTTGACGGGGTCCTCGTCGCACACGACCTCGCCCGACCACCCTTCTTCCCGCCAGAAGGGGGTCTCATAGACGGCGATGCATTTGATGACCGAGCCCATCGGCAGGCGCTGAAGGAGCTGTACGCGTCGGGGCGAGAGGGCGGGGCGGAAGTCGATCCGCCCGACGAGCGCCGGCGGCACGGCGAGCACGGCAAAGTCCGCCGAGAAGGCGCCGGCGTCGGTGCGGGCCGTCACGCCGTGCGCCGACCGTTCGAGCGCGCGGACCGGCGCGGCGAGGTGCACCCGCTCGCCGAGGGCATGGGCGAGCCGTTCGGCGATCTGTTGCACGCCGCCCCGGATGCGCGTCTGCTGGGCGCCGTCGCGGATCTGCGAGAGCCGCATGAGGCCGCCGCCGGAGCGGAGGTAAAAGAGGAAGTGGAGGAAGGAGAGGTCTCCCGGCTCCGCCGCGAAGATCGCCTCGACGCCCACGTCGAAGACGGCGCGGGCGTGCTTCGTCTTGAGGAAGCGCCGTTTCCACGTCTCCACCGTCATGGCGTCCCATTCGGCGGCGCGGGGCGCTTCGTGCGGCGCCTCGAGCGGGACCTCGGCGGCGAGTGCGTCGAGGCGGGAGAAGACGCGGTGGAGGTCGAGCAGGCTCAGCGGCGGCAGCGACGGGATCTCGCCCCGGTACGTCCGACGCGCGCCGCACACCTGCAGCTGTTTGCGTCCCGCCTCGTATTGCGGAAACGTGTCGAGGCCGAGGCTTTCGACGAGGGCGAGGATGCGGTCCTGCGTCGGCCCGACCCACTGCCCGCCGAGGTCGAGGGCCGGACCGTCGTCGAGCGTATGGACGAGCGTCCGCCCGCCGACGCGGTCGCGGGCTTCGAGCACGCGCACCGTCGCGCCCGCCTCCGTGAGCCGCCGCGCCGCCGTCAGTCCCGCCGGCCCCGCCCCGACGATGAGCACGTCCGTTCGATCCTGCGCCGTCGTATGCGTCATGAGATATTGCGTTGGGGCGTTTTAACGAATGGCGACCGCCAGCGTATCGTGATGCCGCGCGATGAGGGAGCGGAGGTACGGGCTGATCTGAAAGACGCTCTCGAAGCCTGCCGCCTTCGCCGCTCGATCCTCCTCTTCGAGCGGCACGTCGGCGCTCTCGGCGAAGTGCTTGAGGTCGCGGTAAAAGCCAAGCGTGAACAGATCGACGGCTCCGCCCCGGTCCCGCACGAAGATCAGGTTCGGCGGGTGGTTCATCGCCGCATAATACCGGTTCTCCATCTCCCGCTGTTCGTACAGTTCGGCGCGCTTGCCCGGCAGCGCCTCGAACATCTCGACGTGGAAGAAGCCCATCCCCTCGAAGCGCGCCCGGAGCGTGTCGAGCGGGGGGCCATAGACGAAGAGGTCCTCTTGCCATGCCGCGCGTTCGCCGAGCGCTTCGGCAAAGGCGGCGTCGGCCTCCGCGTGCGCCTCCCGCCGCGCGATGCGGTCCGGATGATAGTACGCCGCATAGCTCTCCATCGGAAAGATCAGCAGGAGGTCCCACTGGTCGCCCTGACTGTGGCGCATCCAGAACGGGGCGGCTTCCCCGCGCGCGGCGAGCGCCTCCCGGCGAGCCGTGTAGAGGTCGATCAGGTCGAGGAGTCGCCCCGGCGCGGCGCGCACGAGCGTCACCCGGTAGAGATAGCCCGGCGGCTCCGACGCGGGAACCACCGTGACGGGCGTCGGAGCCGGGAGCACGGCAAGCAGGCAAAACAAAACGAGCATCGTTTCCTCCGGGATGGTTCGCCGGAAGCTACGCAGACCGAGGCACGCATACAATCCCGCAAGAGGCCGCCTCGTCCTTGCCGCGCCGCGCTTTTCGACAAGCTTTCGCCTCGGGCTTGGAAAGGAGCCTGCCAAGTGTGTATTATTCACAACTTAAAAGGGAAAAGCCTCCGTCGCCTGACAGAGAGACGACGGCGCGATGCCCCACCCTGCAGGAACGGCTCCTGTCCACGCGATCTCAGCTCCCCACACCGCCATGCGCAAGCTCTCCATCGGAATCATCGACGTCGCTTCCCGCACGGGCCATCAGAACTTGTACGGCCGCGTCATGCGGGCGAATCTGACGAGCATCATGCCGCAGGTCATCGCCGTGTGGTGCGAGGAACAGGGGCACGAGGTCTCGCTGACGGTTCACAACGGCCCCAACCCGCTGCTCGACCCGCTGCCGGACGACCTCGACCTCGTCATCATCGGCGCGTTCACGCAGTCGGCGCAGGTCGCCTATGCGCTGAGCAACTATTACCGCGCGAAAGGCGCCGTGACGGCTCTCGGCGGTCCCCACTCGCGGTGCTACCCTGAAGACGCCGCCCGGTACTTCGACTACGTGCTCGGCTTCACCGACCGGGCCGTCCTCGACGACATGCTCCGGGATTGCGCGCCGCATCGTCCCGAGGGCGTCTACCTCTCCGCCGACCGGCAGCCGGCGCAGCTGCCCAGCGTGCGCGCGCGGTGGAAATACGTCGAGCGGCTCATGGAGAAGGCCCCGCTCATCCAGGTCGTCGCCATGCTCGGCAGCCTCGGATGTCCGTACACGTGCAGCTTCTGCGTCGATTCGGTGGTGCCCTATCAGCCCCTCGACTTCGACGAGATGAAGGCCGACCTTCGCTTCGTCCGCGAAAAGATGAAGCGCCCCATCGTCGGCTGGCATGACCCCAACTTCGGCGTCCGCTTCAACGACTATCTCGACGCCATCGAGGAGGCCGTCCCGCCCGGAAGCGTGGAGTTCATCGCCGAGAGCACCCTCTCGCTCCTGTCCGAGCCGAACGTGAAGCGCCTGAAGAAAAACGGCTTCAAGGCCATCCTGCCCGGCATCGAGTCGTGGTATGACATGGGCTACAAGACGAAGACCGGCAAGACCCTCGGGCGCGACAAGGTGTTGCAGGTGTCCGACCAGGTCAACATGATCCTGAGCCATCTGCCCTATCTGCAGGCCAACTTCGTCCTCGGCCTCGACTGCGACGAAGGCGACGGGCCCTTCGAACTGACGAAGCTCTTCCTCGACCGCGCGCCCGGCGCTTTCCCCGCCTACTCCATGCTCACCGCCTTCGGGCGAAGCGCCCCGCTCAACCTCGAATACCAGCGCCAGGATCGCGTCCTCCCCTTTCCCTTCCACTTCCTCAACAACAACGGCGCGATGAACGTCCGCCCGAAAAATTACGACTGGCCCGACTTCTACGACCGGATGATCGACCTCCATCGCCATTCGTTCTCTCGCCGCGCCATCGCGCGTCGCATGAAGGCGAACCGGGGCTGGATCCCGAAGACGATGAACGTGATCCGCGCCGTCACCTTCGAAGGCTGGGGAAAGATCCGGTATTTCACCGAGGTGCGGCGGCTGCTCGACGAGGATCGGGCGTTCCGCGCGTTCTTCGAACAGGAAACGACCGAGATCCCGTCGTTCTTCACCGAACAGATCCGAAAAGACCTGGGCTGGCTGTGGGACTGGCTCCCCGAGGGCGCCCTCGACCACGACCCGTATGCCTACCTCAAGTCCGACGGCGTCCTCACGCCGGGCATCGCGACGGTGTGAGGCGCCCGGGAGGCGAACCCAACCGTCTTGTGGCTCATGGCTTCGATCAACCTCATCCTCGGACTGAGCAACGTCTTTTGCGCCGCGCTGGTGATCGGGCTGTCTCTGCCCTTGCTCCGGGGCAAGGTCAAGCGCAATCTCTTCTACGGGATGCGCTTCGCGAAGTCGTTCGAATCGGAGGAGTTGTGGTGCGAAATCAACGCCTACGGCGCCCGTCGCATGATCTTCTGGTCGCTCGTCCTGCTCGTCATCGGAGGAATCGCCTTCTTCGTTCCGCTGGAGGGCCACACCCTGCGGACGCTCCTCTTCGCCTTCGCGCCGTTGCTCTACCTGATTCCGACCCTTGAGACGTACCGATACGCCCGGAAACTCTGAGCCTTTGCGCGAAGCCCGTGTCGGGGGTTTGCCTACGTCACGATACGTACTTTACCGGCAGCACCGGGCCGCCCGATTGTTTATCATAACCCCTGCAAGTCCCTCTCATGCTTCACGTCTGAGAGATACACAGCGAGCGGGGCCGTTTGGTGGAGCGGCCCCGCTATTTTTTACCCCCGCCCCTCAATGGAACGTGCACGGCAACGTCTCGGTGCGATGCGTGAAGCGCACCGTCCCCTCGGCGCGGCGCACCTTCACCGCCTGATACGGCACGGCGCGGCCCTCGACCGGGATGCAGTCCTTGTCCGGCCCGTAAAGCACGTAGCTCACCATGACGGTGTCGCCCTTCTGCTCCACCGTCTCCACCTCCACGCCGTATCCGCCCGAGGGCGACGGCACGGCGACGAGCACCACCATCTCCTGCGTGAAGTCCACCTTTTTGAACGGGCCCACCGAATGGAGGCGGCTCCGGTAGGCGTCCCACTCCGCTTCCGTGCGCAGGACCACCTCCGTCGTGTCGGGGAGGGTGCTGTTCGGCCCGAGGCCGATGTTCTCGAACGGCAGCAATTCCGTGTCCTCTACGACGACCTCGGCCTCCGGCCCGCGCCGGCAGCCCCCGGCGAGCACGGCGACCACGAGCCATGCGACGAACAGAACGAGCGTGTATTTCATGGGTTCGTTGATTCGTTGGCGCGTTGGAACGTTCGCCGAAACATACGCTTAGTCGCGCCGAGAATCCCGCGCCTTCCCGTGAATCCTCGGCGCGAAACGACGTCGAAGGGGAGCGGGGGGCAAGCCCCCACGAATACCGGCTCCGGTGAACCCCTCACGGTTCGGCGTCGGCGTTCATCGCGGCCTTGATCGGGCGAAGGCGTTCCGTCTGTCCCCTTCGCCATGCGAAAAAAACGCGGCGCCTATGCGCGATCCGTCACACCCGTTCGATTACGGTCGCCATGCCCTGTCCGACGCCGACGCACAGGGTGCACAGCGCATAGCGTTCGTTCCGGGCTTCGAGTTCGGCGGCGGCGGTGAGGAGCAGTCGGGCGCCGGTCATGCCGAGGGGATGTCCGAGGGCGATGGCGCCGCCGTTCGGGTTCAGGCGCGGGTCGTCGTCGGGCAGGCCCCACTGCCGGATGACGGCGAGGCTCTGTGCGGCGAAGGCCTCGTTGAGTTCGATCACGGCCACATCGTCGAAGGTGAGGCCGGCGCGGGCAAGCGCTTTCCGCGCGGCCTCCACCGGCCCGATGCCCATGATGCGCGGCTCCACGCCGACGACTGCCGAGGAGACGAGGCGCGCCTTCGGGGTCAGGCCGAAACGCGCGGCGGCGTCTTCGGAGGCCAGGAGGAGGGCACACGCGCCGTCGTTGATGCCCGAGGCGTTGCCCGCCGTCACGGCGCCGCCTTCGCGGAAGGCCGGGCGGAGCTTCGCCAGCACCTCCGGCGTCGTGCCCGGGCGGATGAACTCGTCGGCATCGAAGACGAGCGGCGGCGCTTTCCGGCGGGGGACCTCGACGGGCGTGATCTCCCGGGCGAAGCGGCCCCGCGCGCGCGCCGCGGCGGCCTTCGCCTGCGAGCGCGCGGCGAAAAGGTCCTGATCCTCGCGGCTGATGTCGAACATCTCGGCGAGGTTCTCGGCGGTGCATCCCATCGAATCGACGCCGTATTCCGCCGCCATCTTCGGGTTGACGAAGCGCCAGCCGATGCTCGTGTCGAAGAGTTCGGCGTCGCGGCCGAAGGGGCGGCTCGTCTTCGAAAGGACGTACGGCGCGCGCGTCATGTGCTCGACGCCGCCGGCCACGTACAGGTCGCCGTCGCCGAGGCGGAGGGCGCGGGCCGCCTCCACCGCCGCGCTCATGCCGGAGGCGCACAGCCGGTTGACCGTCACGCCGGGCACCGTGGGCGGAAGGCCCGCGAGCAGAAGCGCCATGCGCGCAACGTTGCGGTTGTCCTCGCCCGCCTGATTGGCGCAGCCCAGGTACACGTCGTCCACGGCGGCGGGATCGATGTCCGGGTGGCGTTCGAGGAGCCGCCGGAGCACGAGCGCCGCGAGGTCGTCCGCCCGGACGCCGGAGAGGGCGCCGCCGAACTTGCCGATGGGCGTCCGGAGGCCGTCTATGATAAAGGCTTCTTTCATGTGCGGTGAGAAAAGGTGAGGGAATCGGAAAGGGTCGGGCGCGCCGGGTCAAAAGTGCGCTTGCTTCGTGCGATAGACCGAGCCGCGAAAGACGCCCACGTTCGTGCCGTCGGCGCGCGTGACCGTTACGTGGTAGGCGGCCACCCGGTTCGCGGCGGCGACCTCCTCGGCCACGGCGGTGAGCACGTCGCCGGCGTGCACGGGGGCGGGGTAGAAGATGCTGTTTTCGAGCGCGAGCGCCACGCGTCCCCGCGTGTTCGAGGCGAAGGCGAGGGCGCTGTCGGCCAGCGCATAGGCGATGCCGCCGTGCGCCACGCGAAAACCGTTGAGCATCTCCTCACGCACCGCCATGCGGACCTCCACCCGCCCCGGCGACACCGCCGCCACCTCGATGCCGAGCCACCGGCTGAAGGCGTCGTTCTTCATCATCTGCGCCACGATTCGCTCGGCAAGCTCCTGTTCGGTCATACGGTCGGGGTGGTCTTTCATGAGAGGGGCGGCATACGTTTCCCGGAGGCCTCGTCGTTTCCGAACCCGCACCGCTTACGATCGTTCGTCGGGGAAAAAGGACTGATGGTCGCGGACCATGCGGCGGAGCAGGGGGGAGGGGCGATACCGGGCCTCGCCGTACTCCTCGCACAGGTCGTTCAGCCACGCGAGCACGGTGTCGAGCCCGATCTCATCGGCCCACCGGAGCAGGCCCTTCGGATAGTTGACGCCCTTCGTCATCGCCAGGTCGATGTCCGGGGCGGGCGCGACGCCCCAGAAAACCGCGTCGGCGGCCTCGTTGATGAGCATGGCGAGGATGCGGTTGAGGATCACGGCGCCGAGGGCCGGGCTTTCCACCGCGTCCGGCTCCGCGGCCTCGGGGCCATAGTCATAGTACCCGCGCCCGGTCTTTCGCCCGAGCCGCCCGGCCTCCACCATGCGTTTTTGCGTGAACGAGGGCTTATAGCGCGGCTCATAATAAAAAGCCTCGAAGACGGTCTCGGTCACCTTGAAGTTGACGTCGTTGCCGATGAGGTCCATCAGTTCGAAGGGGCCCATGCGAAAGCCCCCGAGTTCCCGCATGGCCCAGTCGATGGTGGCGGGGTCGGCGATGCCCTCGTCGAGGATGCGGAGCGCTTCGCCGTAGAAGGGCCGCGCCACCCGGTTGACGATGAAGCCGGGCGTATCGCGGGCGAGGACGGTGGTCTTGCCCCAGGCGTCGACGAGGGCGCGGGCGCGCGTCACCGTCTCGTCCGCCGTCATCAGGCCGGGCACGACCTCGACGAGGGGCAGGAGCGGGGCAGGGTTGAAAAAGTGGAGCCCGAGCACGCGCTCGGGCCGCGTGCACGCCGCCGCGATGGACGTGACCGACAGCGACGAGGTGTTCGTGGCGAGGATGGCCTCGGCGTCGGTGAGCGTATCGAGCCGGGCGAAGACCTCCTGCTTGACGGCGAGGTCCTCGACGATGGCTTCGATCACGAGCCCGCATGCCGCCAGCGGCTCCGGCGCGTCCGAGAGGAAAGAGATGCGCCCCAGGATCGCTTCGTCTTCGCCTTCGGACAGCCGTCCTTTTTCGACGAGGCGATGGAGGATGCGGGCAAGGTGTGCGCGGGCTTCGTCGAGGGCGTCGGCGCGGGTGTCGTAGAGGAGCACGGGGTGTCCGAAGGTGGCGGCAATCTGCGCGATGCCGCGTCCCATCGTTCCCGCTCCGAGGACGCCGACGGGCGTGTCACGGGTCAAGGGGTGCGCCATGGGTCGCTCCGTGGGTCTGTGGCCGAAGGGTGCGTAGGGCGGCGCGGCGCTCGGATGGGACCGCGCCGGAAACCAATATACGAGCGCGTCCTACTTCCCGGTGAAGACGGGCGTGCGTTTCTCCAAAAATGCGTTGACGCCTTCCTGGTAGTCATGCGTCCGCCCGGCTTCGCGCTGGAGTTCCTCCTCGAGCTCGAGCTGGGCGTCGAGGTCGTTGGTGAAGGCGCGGTTGAGCCCGCGCTTGGTGAGGCCGAGGCCCCGCGTGGGCATCGCGGCGAGGCGGCGGGCCAGCGTCATGGCCTCCTCCATGAGCGTCTCCGGCGGGCAGACCCTGTAGATCATGCCCATCGCGTGCGCCTCCGTCGCCGGCGCCTTCTCGGCAAGCATCATCATGGCCGTGGCGCGGGCGAGCCCGACGAGCCGGGGGAGGAAGAACGTCCCGCCGCTGTCGGGGATGAGCCCGATCCGGGCGAACGACTGGATGAACGAGGCCCGCTCGGAGGCCAGCACGAAGTCGCACGCCAGCGCCAGGTTGGCCCCGGCCCCGGCGGCCACCCCGTTGACGGCGGCAAGGAACGGTTTCTCGGTATGCCGCACCGCGCGGACGATGGGGTTGTATTGCCGGTGCACGATCTCGCCGAGGTCGGCGGCGGGCGCGCCGTCTTTCGGGAGGACGGCCTGCAGGTCCTGCCCGGCGCAGAAGGCCCGGCCCGCACCCGTCAGAAGCACCGCGCGGACGGCGTCGTCCGCGGCGGCCTGCCCGAGTGCCTCAAGGACCTCGTCGGCCATCGGCCCGTGGAAGCTGTTGAGCACGTCGGGCCGGTTGAGCGTGAGCACGGCCACGCCCTCGTCGATAGCATAGCGGATAAACTGATAGTCCATACGTCGGCCTGCGGATAGGTGAGGGATCGGTTGCCCGGAAAGGTACTACGCGCGACGCGAAACTCGAAATGGAGAAAGCAGGGAAGAGCCGGGCGCCCTTTCCTCAAAGAGGAAGGGGGGGAGCCTTCATCATCGACACGGTGGAGATGCAACGGACGCCTCGGAAATGGGAGCTGCAGGCCGGTTGCGTCGGTAGTTTTGTGTAAAAGGCCGGCTGGATGAAAATATCCACGAGTGAGATTACCTTCGACGGCGGCCGGGGACCCCCTCCCTCCTTCGGAGGACTCCCCCTTGACAAGGGGGAGGGTTATGGAGTGTATTGGAGGCGTCGGAAGGCGGTTCATGCAGGCATGGGAGACCTCCCCTTATG
>NZ_JBWOPL010000063.1:0-2485 GCF_056451265.1 Rhodocaloribacter sp.
CGTGGTACGTCACGCACTGCGCGTCGTGCGTATAGCCCGTGCCCTGCCGGCCCGTGCCCGTATGGCCGAAGCATCCGACGAAGCTCGGGTGCTCCGGGTCGCGGAGGTCGATCATGTGGAGGCCGCCCCCGCACGTCTCGCCGCCCATGCTCGCGCCGACGGCGAAGGCGAAGCCGGTGTCCTCGTTGATGACGATGTTGTGCGCGGAGTTGATCTTGTCGTAGTGGGCCGTCTCGGTGAAGGTGACGGGCGGGTTGGAGACGTTGCGGAGTTGGGTGAGGTCGAAGACCTGCATGCCGTGGGGTCCGGCGCCGTCAGAGACGATGTAGGCGTGGTCCTTGTAGACCTTGATGTCGCGCCAGGTAGCCGGGCGGGCGCCTTCGTGGAGCGGGAGCGAGCCGAGGTAGACGGGGTGATACGGGTCGGAGATGTCGACGAAGGCGGTGCCGTCAAGGCGTCCGACGAGGGCGTACTCTTTCCCGTTGTCGGGATCGGTCCATCCCCAGAGGTCGTTCGTGCGGACGCCGCGCCCGCCGCCGATATCCTTGACGGAGAGGAAGGAGACGAGGTCCACGTTGTCGCAGTCGAAGCCGGCGGCGGCGCCGTCCTCGCAGCTGACCTTATTTCCCGTAATCGAAGCCATACCCTTCTGTTCGACGGCGAGCGCGGCGGTCTCGACCCACTGCATGCCCCGGCGTTCGAAGACGCGCGCCGTGCCTGTGCCGTAGTCGTCGTTCGTAGCGCCGACGAGGGCGAGGTCGCCCCGCACGGCGATGGCGCTGCCGAAGAGGTCCTGGCTTTGCGTGTCCTTCCCGCCGGTCTTCGTGACGCCGGACCACCGGCCCGTCTCTCCGTCGCGATGGTAGCGATAGACGGCGCCCGCAAAGCCGAAGGCGCCGGGTGCGCCGAGCCACACCTCCTCACCGTCGAGGGCGAGGGCGGAGCCGAGTCGCCCCTCTTCGCCGTCGAAGGGGACAAGCCTGGTTGCCTGCCGCCACGCGCCTTCCTCGGGGTCGTACGTGAAGGTGAAGGCTGCGCCGAGGTTGCCCCGAAAGCGCGGCGCAGCGATGAGCGCGTCGTTGCCGTCGAGCGCGAGTGAGAGGCCGAACTGGTATTCTTTTTCTAAGCCCTCCACCTCAAGTTTGCCGTCTGCGACCCACGCGTGAGCGGCGGGGTCATAGTGGAAGGCATAGACCGCGCCCGTGTTTTCCTCGCGGCCGGGCGCGCCGAGGAGCGCCTTGTCGCCGTCGAGGGCGAGGGCGAGGCCGAACCAGCTTTCGGGTTGTCCTTCAGGAGCGGTGAGCATCGAATGCATGCGCCATGCGCCGCCGTCCTCGCGGTGGAAGACGTAGACCGCGCCGACGCTCTCGTTCTTCCCGGCGGCGGAAACCATGATGAAATCGCCGCTCACGGCGACGGCTCGTCCGAGGTAATCCCCTTCGGCGAGATCCTCCGGCGCGAGTTTCGCCGTCTCACGCCACTGTCCGTCGGCGTCCCGTTCGAAAACGTACGCAGCTCCTTTGCCCGCATCTTTGGTGGTGGCTCCCGCCACGAGCACCTCTCCATCAATCGCGATGGAGCGTCCGAAGCGGTCCTCCTGTCCATCGGCGTCGGAGGCCTGCAACTGCGCCCGCTCCACCCACCGGTCGCCGTCGCGTCCGAAGACGTAGATCGTGCTCGAAGAGGTCTGATTGCTCGTTTCTCCGACGAACAGTTCCTCTTCACCGACGGCCACGGCTCCGCCGAAATTTTGCGCCCATACCGGCGTCGCCACCAGCATAAACAGGGACAGAAGATAACTTGACTTTTTCATGCTGGATCTCGATTGGCGTTGAGAGAGGAAACGGGCGTCGCGGAAGGGCAACCCCCCGGGGAAAACCGCATTTGACGAGAAGGCGAGCGGGAAAGATGCGGGAGGCGGAGGGCAAATCTGAAGCGCTTTCGTCGGATAGGGGAGAAAACGGCGAAAAAAGCGAAAGGCGCAAAGGACCAAGCCTCTGCGCCTTCCGGTGAAAAACCGCGAGCGGGGGACGGGCGAACACCCGGAGTCTAGATGTCCACGTCCTTCTTCTTGAGGACGAACACGCCTTCCTTGCCGCTCGTCACCACGATCACGCCGCTCTCGAAGTACGGATAGTTGCTCCACGAACCGTTGAAGCCCGGCGCGTCTTCGCCGTAGGGGACCGTGTCGAAATATCCCACCGGAACCGGGTGCTCCACGTCCGTGATGTCGTAGATCCGAAGCCCGCTCACGTAATTCGACTGATACATCAGGTTGCCCTTGATGTACAGGTTGTGGTCGCTCGACTTATTGTTCGACACATATTCCTCGACCAGTTGCGGATCTTCGAGGTCGGACACGTCCCAGATGAGCGTGCGCGTGCCCTCGACCTTGCCCTGCAGCTCGTCGAGTTCGTCGTTCATGAAAAAGTACCGCTGATCCTCGGTGAGCCATCCCTGATGCGAGTAGCCCACGTTCGGGTAC
>NZ_JBWOPL010000064.1:0-10200 GCF_056451265.1 Rhodocaloribacter sp.
GGCATCGCCGTCGGCGGCCTCGGCGTGGGCGCGGGCGGCGACCTGACGGGCCTCTTCGTCGGCGGCCTCGGCGTGGGCGCAGGCGGCGACGTGACGGGCATCATCCTCGCCCCGGCCTACGTCACCGTCGGCCCGGAGGGCGTCTTCAAGGGCTTCTCCGCCAGCGCCTTCAACCGCATCCGGGGCGAACAACACGGCCTCACCATCGGCCTGATCAACGTTGCCCGGCGCCTCAACGGCGTGCAAATTGGCCTGATCAACTTCGCGGGCAACAACCGCAGGGGGTTGCGGTGGCTCCCGTTCGTCAACGCGCACTTCGACTGATCGTCCGGCACGGCTCAAACGAAAGGGCCGAACGGACTGCGCCGCCCGGCCCTTCGCCGTCGATTGCTTCGTTTCGCAGGGCGCTATTTGAGCAGCGTCAGCCGCTTCGTCGCCGTGAAGTCACCCGCCTGGATCACGTACAGGTACACACCCGCGCTCAGATCCGTCGCGTCGAACATCACCTGATGACGTCCGGCGGCCCGGTAGCCCTGCACGAGCGTGGCCACCTCCTGCCCGAGCACGCTGTAGACCTTCAGCGTCACGTCGGCCCCTTCGGGGAGATTGAAGGCGATCTGCGTGGTCGGGTTGAAGGGGTTCGGGTAATTCTGTTCCAGCGTGAAGGTGGTCGGAACGCCTGCTTCGGCCACAGCCGCCGCGAGCCGGGGCGCGTCGGCCCGGGCCGTGCGGAGCGCCACCGCGCCGCTCTGCGGACCCACCGCCGCCGGCGACGGAGCCTGCGAGCCGGACACGTCGAACGTGCCGCTCCACACACCGGTCGAAAGCTCTTCCTCGCCGCAATAGCTCGTCCACGCGCCGCTGTAGGTCAGATGCCCCTCCCGGGAACCGTCATAGACGAACCAGTCGGAAAACAGGAAGCAATCATCGGCGGCGAGGTTGACGGCCTTGATCTCCGCGACGCGCGCTTCGAGGAAGTTCGGGTCGGACTTGCACACGGCGGCCGTGGAGGACGCCGACGGATACGCATTGACCACGATCCCGCTCAATTCGGCGTCGACCCAGCCGTCGGCGTCGCAGACGAGGTCGACCGGCCCGACGGCTCCGTCGATGTTCGTGCGATCCCAGCACCACTCGAAGCCGTAGCTGTCGATCATCGTGACGTCGGTGAAGGCGTCGCAGTCATCGCCGCCGCCCCCTCCGCCTCCGATGACGCCTTCAAGCTGAAAGGCGAAGTCGGGACCGCCGGTCGTGCACACGTTCACGTCCGTCCATGATTCGCAAAACGAGCCGTCGCCGAGGAGGTCGTCCGGATCCTGAAACTGCCCCACGTTGCCGTGCTGGGTGTCGTTCTCGGTCCAGCCCCATTGCCCGAGTTGGCCGAAGTCCATGTCGGCCATGACCGAGACCCAGTGCGTGCCTTCGCCGAGCGAGCATGCCGAGGGGAGGTTAATGTCGAAGAGCGTCGCCAGGGGGTCGCCGTCGAGGTCGGAATAGGCGATGTTCTGATAGTCGCACTCCACGGCGCCGGGCATGCCGCCCGCGTCGGCGTAGAAGATCACGTCCACGGTGGGCGTCGGGCCGCAGGTCACGCAGTTGAAATAGAGGCCGAGCGCGTTGACGCCGTCGACGTCCCACGTCTCCCCGGCGGGCACGTCGAAGTCATCGGCGGACTGAAGCACGGACCCGCCGAAGTCGGGAAATTGCTGGGAGGCAATGGAGGTGAAGCCCGGGTTGTCGAACTGATCATAAAGCAGATCTGCCGGAGCGCTGCGAGCGACGTGCGCCCGCTTTCCTTTGGCCGACACACGAACCCGGGACCGCTGCGCCTGCGTCTGAAGAGGAAAAACAAAGACGCAGGCGAACAGAAACGTTGCAGTGATGATCGTAAATCTTCTCATGGCACTACCTCGGGGTGAATGGAAAGAGAAGGGACGAGAAGCGGCGGAGACCGGAGATGCCAGACCGACCCCACCTTTTCAAGCTATGAAAAAGAACGGGGGGGCACGAAGGCCCTCTCGGGAGCATTTCCCGCAAGAGGCTCACAGCAGGAGCGTCGCTCCGTTACGGGGGGTGATTATGGCGCAGAAAAAGCGGTGCTGATTGGTTCTAACAAACGATAAACAAAGCCCCTGTAAAATGCAACACAAACGTACCCGGAGACCTCGGCTACCCGGTCAGTGCGTCGAGGAGCACCTGTGCCGGATGCCATGCCGCGCGCCCGGCGGCATCGTGGATCTGCGCCCGGCACGAGACCCCGGCGGCGACGATGAGCGTATCGTCCGAAGCCGCGCGCACCTCTCGCGCCAGCACGCGCTCGGCCATCGCCAGCGAGACCTCCCAGTGCTCCTTCTCATACCCGAAGGCCCCCGCCATCCCGCAGCAGCCGGCATCGACCGTCTCCACGGTGTAGTTCGGCGGCAGCGACAGGCACCGTTGGGACGGCCCCGTGCCGACGAGCGCCTTCTGATGGCAGTGCCCGTGCAGCAGGAGGCGGCGCGGCGCCGGCGTCCACGCCAGGGCGTCGAGCGCGCCCAGGGCGGCCTCGTTCGCCACGAACTCCTCGAACGTAAGCGCGGCGTCGGCCACGGCGCGGGCGCGGGGGTCGCCGGGCAACAGCGTGAGAAACTCGTCGGCCAGGGTGAGGATGCAGCTCGGCTCCAGCCCCACGATGGGCACACCGCGCGCGGCGAAGGGGTAAAGCCGTTCCACAGCGTCGAGCGCGCGGATCTGCGCTTCGTTGACCAGCCCCTTCGAGAGCAACGTCCGCCCGCAGCAAACGGGCCCCTCGGGCAATGAGACGCGATACCCGGCGCGGTCGAGAAAGACGGCGGCGGCGCGGGCCACTTCGGGGTGTTGATAGTTGTGGAACGTGTCGGGGAAGAGGAGCACGGGCGGTCCGTCGTCGCGCCACGTTTGCCGGGCGAACCACTTCGTGAAGGGCACGCGCGCGAAGGGGGGGATCTTCCGCCGCCGGTGAATGCCGAGCGTGCGGTGGAGCAGCCGCCGCACCGGCCAACGCCCGTTGATCCAGTTGACCAGCCCCGCCTTCGGCCCGGACACGCGACGCGCGATCTCGGGCAGATAGGCAAAGAGCCGCGTCCGAAGCGGCATCGGATTGTCCGCCCAGTACCGGTGCAGCCACTCCGTCTTGATCTTCGCCATGTCCACGTTCGACGGGCACTCGGTCTTGCACGCCTTGCACTGCAGGCACAGGTCCATCACGTCGTACATCCGGCGGCTCGTGAGCGTCTCCGGCGGCAATGCCCCGGACATTGCCAGGCGGAGCGCGTTGGCCCGCCCGCGTGTGGAGTGCTCCTCGTCGCGAAGCACCATGAAGCTCGGGCACATCGTCCCGCCGTCGAGCTTGCGGCACGCGCCGTTGCCGTTGCACAGCTCCACCGCGCGCGCGAACCCGCCGTCCGCCGAGAAGTCCTGATCGGGAGCAAACGGCACGGTCCGATAGTCCGGCCCCATACGCAGGCGTTCCGTCATCGGCGGTGCGTCGACGATCTTGCCGGGGTTGAGCAGCCCGTGCGGGTCGAAGAGGGCCTTGAGGCGGCGGTACACCTCATAGAGTTCCTCGCCGAGAAAAGCCGGGTTGAGCCAGCTTCGCGTGAGCCCGTCGCCGTGCTCCGAGGAGATGGAGCCGCCGTATTTTTTCACGAGTTTCATGGAAGCGACGGCGAGGTCCCGCATTTTGTGGACCTCGGCGGCATCCTTCGTATTGATGAACGGGCGCACGTGGAGGCAGCCCGCCGAGGCGTGGGCATAGAGGACCGCCTCGGTGTTCGTCTCCTCGAAGACGCGCGTGAGTTCGTCGATGTAGTCGGCAAGGTGTTCGGCCGGCACGGAGGCGTCCTCGATGAAGGCCACGGGCTTGTGGTCGCCCTTGACGCCCATGATGAGGCCGAGCGCTTCGTTGCGCACGCTCCACACGTTGGCGATGTCCCCGGCTTCCGTCACCCGCACGACGCCGTAGCCCTCGCCCGCCTTCGCGAGCGTCGTCTCCAGCGTCTTGAGCTTGCCCGTCAGTTCCCGCGCCGTGTCGCCGTAATATTCGGTGATGAGCACCGCTCCGGGGTCGCCTTCGATGAAGGTGAGGCGGCTTCCGAAGCCCGGCGCTTTTCGGGCCTGCGCGATGGAGATGCCGTCGAAGAGCTCGACGGCGGAAGGCTTCGTGGCGAGGATCGTGGTGACGGCGCGGAGGGCTTCCCGGCGCGTGCGGAAGTGGACGATGCCGAGGGCCGTTCGGCGCGGGCGCGGCACGAGCGAGACGGTCATCTCGGTGACGACGGCGAGCGTGCCTTCGCTGCCGCAGAGCAGCCGGGCCACGTTGCGTTCGGCCGGGTCGAGGAGGTGTTCGAGGCGGTAGCCGCTGTTGCGCCGCCAGTGTGGGGGCGTCCGCGCCTCGATGACGTCGCGGTGATCGGTGAGCAGCGCGTCGAGGGCGCGGTAGAGCCGGCCCTCGCGCCCGTCCCGGCGCAGCCGTTCGTCCCATGCGGCGGCGTCGAGCGCGGTGAAAGCGACGGGGCTGCCGTCGTCGAGGAGCGCCCGCACGGCGGCGACGTGATGGATCATGTTGCCGTAGAGGATCGAGTGCGTGCCGGTGGAATTGTTGGCCAGCATGCCGCCGAGCGTGGCGCGGCTGCCGCTGGCCGGGTCCGGCCCCACCTTCAGGCCCGGCGCGTGGCGGCGGAGGTGCGCCTCCAGACGGTCGAGCACGAGGCCGGGCTGCACGCGCACCCATCGTTCCTCCACGTTGAGCTCGAGGATCCGATCGAGATGCCGGCTGAAGTCGATCACGAGCGCCTCGCCGACGGTCTGCCCGGCCAGCGACGAGCCGCCGCCGCGTGCGAGCACCGGAAGGCCGAAGTGCTGCGCGGCCTCCAGCGCCGCCTGCACGTCGTCGGCATGGCGGGGGAAGAGCACGCCGGCGGGCATGATCTGATACAGACTCGCGTCGGTGGCATAGAGCCCCCGCGTCATCGCATCGGTGCGCAGCATGCCGGTGAGCCGGGGCCGGAGCGCCGCCGAAAAATCGTCGAGGAGTTCAGAGGAGAAGACGGGCATGTGGGATCGGAATCGGAGAACGACGGTGGGGCATCGACCTCCGAAGTTCGATCTTCACGCGCTCAAACACAACGCCGGGCCTCCGCGTCTCGCACAAAAACGGCGGCTCACAACCGCACCACCTCGCCGAGTTCGGGCATGAGCACCTCGACCTCGGGGTAGAAGAAGCGGATGTTGTCGGCCATCCACGCGCGGGCCTTTTCTTCGCCGTGAACGAGGAGGACCTTCCGGGGGCGGAGCCGTTCGACGAGGCGAATGAGGTCGCGGCGGTGGCTGTGGCCGCTGAAGCGGAAGCGCCCGACCTCGCAGTGGATGGGCTGCGGCCCGCGCGCGCGGTTGATCACGGCCTCGGTCCCTTTCCCCTGCTCCACCGCTTCCAGCAGGCGTCCCGCCGGCGCGTCTTCACGGGCATAGCCGACGAGGAAGATGCCGTGCTTCTCGTGCTCGACGATCATCTGCGCCAGCTCGTTCGAGATCGTGCGCTCGAACATCATCCCGCTCCCGACCACGTAGATGCTCGGTTCGGCGAGCGCCTTCCGCATCCCGTTCTGGCTGCGCGGCAGGCGTTTTTGCGGCACGCCGAAGACCTGGAACTCCGGATTGAGACGGGGCGTGGAGAAGCGTGTCTTGTCGTACAGATCGGCGATGGCGCGCATGGACCCGGCCGTATAGACGGGCACGTCGGGGATGAGGCCGCGCCGTTTGAAGCGATCGATGAGGGCGAGCGTCTCCTGCCCGCGCCCGAGGGCGAAGACCGGCACGAGCGCCGCGCCGCCGCGTTCGAGCGTGCGCCGGAGCGCTTCGGCGAACTTCTTCTCCTCCGTCTTCCGCGTCGTCTGCTCGGCCTCCGGATCGGCCCCGAGCGTCGATTCGAGCAGGAGCACGTCGATGGGGCCTTCCGGATATGCCCCTCCCGGGATGATCGACTGCGGACGAAGGTTGGTGTCGCTCGAATAGAAGATGCGCCGCTCCTCCCCGTCGTCTTCGAACCGGAGGAAGACGCCCGCCGCGCCGAGCACGTGCCCCGCGTCGAAGAGCCGCGCCTTGATCGGCGTCCGGCCCCGAAGGCCGGTCACGTCAAACTCGTCCTCGAGCTCGTGCGTCAGGTACAGGTAGCTGAACACTTCGAGCTCCTTTTCGCTGAAGAGCGGCCGCGCCGTCGAGGAGCCTTCACGCAGACGGCGACGCTGCAGACGCGCCGAGGCGGGCAAAAGCAGATCCGCGAGCGCGCGCGTGGCTTTCGTCATGTGAATGTGCACGTGCGGGAACTGCTGAATCAGCACCGGAAGCGCGCCGATGTGATCGTGGTGGGCGTGCGTGACGATGGCGTGATCCACATGCCAGTCCGGGTTCTCATGGATGAGTTCCAGACGAGGCAGGCTCGCCGGCCCCTCCTCCTCGGGATGCGTGCCCGCATCGAGTACGAGGCCGGTGCCGTTGATTTTCAGGAAATGACAACTCGCGCCAATCTCGTCGGTCGCCCCCAGCGCAACAAAAACCATAGAATCCGGTGCAAAAATGCCTGATAAGAAAGGCTCCCACGCGCATCTCAGGTGGCTCGGCCGGCGCGCGGCATACTTTCGTGTGCTCAAAAGTTAAGTAGAAGTGAACCTGTGGGCCAGGTCGTTTGTTTCGTAGCCCCCGATCCCCCTTTCCGCTTCCATCCCCCGAGCGCATGCCTTTCGAGATCCGCACCCATCCCTGGCACGACACCCGCCACCACTGCCCCGGCGGCTTTCGAAATATCTGGGGGACCTCGCAAAAGCCTCCCGTCGGGAAGACGATCCGATGGCTCCTGGGCCACACCTTCTCGCCTAAAGAGCACCACCCGCCGCCCGTCCGTCCCGTGGCCCCGGAGCGGCTTCGCGAGACGGCCAACCCGCTGCGACTGACGTGGATCGGCCACGCCACGGCCCTCATACAGCGACCCGGGCTGAACCTGATCACCGACCCCGTCTTCGCCGACCGCGCCAGTCCCCTCCCTTTCGCGGGGCCCCGGCGCGAAGCGCCGCTCCCGCTCTCGCTCGACGACCTCCCCCCCATCGATGTGGCGTTGCTCTCGCACAACCACTACGACCACCTCGACCGGCACGCCGTCCGCGCGCTTCACCGGCGGGACGCGCCGCTCTTCATTGCCCCGCTCGGCGTGGGGGCGCTCCTCCGCCGATGGGGCCTCACGCGCGTGCTCGAACTCGACTGGTGGCAGTTCGTGGACCTCGCCGGGGCGCGTCTCCACTGCACCCCGGCCCGGCACTTCTCCGGGCGCGGCCTCACCGACCGCAACCGCACGCTCTGGGCCGGCTGGTTCCTCGCCTGCGACGACGGCATCCGCTTCTATTTCGCCGGAGACAGCGGCTATGCCCCGCTCTTCACCGAGATCCGTGAGCGCCTCGGCCCGCCCGACCTCGCCCTCCTGCCCATCGGCGCGTACCTCCCGCGCCGGCTCATGGCCGAGGTCCACGTCGACCCCGCCGAAGCCGCGCGCGCCGCGCGCGACCTCGACGCCCGACACGTCGTGCCCATCCACTGGGGCACGTTCGACCTCGCCGACGAGCCGCTCCACGAGCCGCCCGTCCTCTTCCGCCGCCATGCCGATGCGCTCGGCCTGGCCGAACGCATCCACGTCCTCGACATCGGCGAAACGTTCGACCTCTGAGTTTCCGGATGGAGGCTCAGGAACGCACGCCGTTGCCCGCCGCCGAGGCTTCGTACTGCTTCCAGTCGGCGAGGAAGCGTTCGAGACCGATGTCCGTCAGGGGATGCTTGATCAGTTTCTCGATCACGGAGAAGGGGATCGTCGCCACGTGCGCGCCGACGAGGGCCGCCTCGACGACGTGCATCGGGTGACGGATCGAAGCGGCCAGCACTTCCGTCGTATAGCCGTAGTTCTCATAAATCTGGACGATCTGCTCGATCAGTTCCATGCCCGGCGTCGAGATGTCGTCGAGGCGGCCGATGAAGGGGCTGATGTAGGCTGCGCCCGCCTTCGCCGCCACGAGCGCCTGCGTGGGCGAGAAGCACAGCGTGCAGTTCGTCCGGATGCCCTCCGCTTTGAGCGACTTGATGGCCTTGATCCCCTCGCGGATGAGCGGGACCTTCACGACCACGTTCTCGTGGATCTTCGCCAGCACACGCGCCTCGGCCATCATGCCGTCATAATCCGTGGCCGTGACTTCGGCGGAGACGTCTCCGTCGACGATCTCGCAGATTTTGAAGATATGCTCGTGAAAGTCACGCCCGCCCGCTTTTTTCATGAGCGAGGGGTTCGTGGTGACGCCGTCGAGGACGCCCATGTCGTTGGCTTCGCGGATCTCGTTGAGGTCGGCGGTATCGATGAAGAATTTCATGAGCGAATGCGTTATCGAAGATTAAGAGACAGGGTGAGTATCTTCCCGGGGGATCGCTCTCCTATACGCCCGAGGCAGTCTTTCGTTTGAAGCAGGTTTCCCGAAACCCTCCCGGCGCACGCGAGGGTCTCCCCCGGCTGAAGCCGCGGGCTTTCACCGCTTCCATTGCTCAGGCCGTTTCGTAATATACGACTCGCCTGCGGGCCGAGTAACCCGACCGTTCTTCCGCTCCTCAAACAGGCTCAACATGCATCTTTGCCTTTTCGAAGACGATGCCGTCGGCCATTTCTTGCCGCTCGTTCACACGCGGGCCGTCTATGACCTCCGGCTCGGCATCCGCACGATTCTCGAGAACACGCGGGCGGCGTTCGGCGGCCCGGGGACGCTCCTTCACGCCCGCCGGCGCGTGGCGGCGGTGACGGCGACGGAGCATGACCTGCTCACGAACCGCATCCCGGAGGGCCTCGGCGTGCTCTTCGTCAACGGGCGGTACGTGGCCGAGGAGGGTCCGGCGCTCGAACGGTTGCGCGCCGCCGCCCGCGCCTCCGAGCCCGCCCGCGTCTTCACGCAGGGCGACGACGTCGTGGCCGCGTGGGTCCCGGACGCCTCCTCCGATCTCGTCGCCGCCGACGCCGTCACGCGCGCCACGTTCGAGGATCTGCCCGAAGAGCCGCTCGAAGAGGCGCGCCTGCTCCGGCGCCTGTGGGGCCTCCTCGACGAACGCGACGCCGCGCTCCGCCGCGACTTCGAGGCGCTCACCCGAGGATACAACATCTACGAACGCCCCGGTGCGGACGTCCGGGACGGCGCGCGGCTCGTGCAGGGCGAGCGCGTGTACGTGGCCCCCGGCGCGATCGTCCGACCCGGCGCGATCCTCAGCGCCGAAGACGGCCCGGTCTTCATCGACCGGGACGCCCTCGTGATGGAGAACGCCGTCGTGCGCGGGCCGGCCTACCTCGGCGCACACGCTCAGGTCCGAATCGGCGCGCACGTGGAAGGGTGCGCCATCGGACCGTGGAGCAAGGTGGGCGGAGAAGCCTGGCACAGCATCATCCACTCCTTCTCGAACAAGTCGCATCCCGGCTTCCTCGGCGACTCGTACCTGGGCCGGTGGTGCAACATCGGCGCGGATGCGAACACCTCGAACCTCAAAAACGACTACGGGAAGGTCAGGCTATACAACGAGGCCCTCGGCGAGGCGGAAACGACGGACCGGCAGTTCCTCGGCCTCTTCATGGCCGACCACGCGAAGTGCGGCATCAACACGATGTTCAACACCGGCACGGTGGTCGGGGTGGCGTGCAACCTGTACGGAAGCGGATTTCAGCCGACGTACGTGCCGTCGTTTTCGTGGGGCAGCCCGGACGCGCGGTACGTCACCTATCGGCTGCCGAAGGCGCTCCACGTGGCCGAGGTCGTCATGGCGCGGCGCGGCGTCGCGCTCACCGATGCCGAACGGGAGATGCTCTCGGCCGTCTTCGAGGCGACGACTCCGGCGCGGGAGGCGTTTCAGCGGAAACAGGCGAAGAAGCGATGACCCCGTTTCTTCGCCGACGCCTCAGCGCTATCGCCCGCGCAGCCTGAAGGCGGAGGCTACAGGGTTTGCATGAGCACACGTAGCCGCATGCTTCAGCTTGCGCGGAAGAAGGCAACCGGTGAAATACGCGCGGCGAAACAATCCTCAACCGGCGCGCTTCATCACGAGCATCGTCAGATCGTCGCTGAGGACGGGGGCATTGTGCGTGAAACGGCGGATGTCGTCGCGGACGGCGTCGAGGAT
>NZ_JBWOPL010000065.1:0-71618 GCF_056451265.1 Rhodocaloribacter sp.
TCGACGCTCCACACGAACGACGCTCCGAGCGCGGTGAGCCGTCTCTACAAGATGGGCGTGGAGCCGTTTCTGATCGCCTACGCCATCAACCTCGTCGTGGCCCAGCGGCTCATCCGGAAGCTGTGTCCGGAATGCAAGGAGGTCGAAACCGACCTGGACGCGGAGCTTCTGCACTATCTCGGCTTCACCGACGAAGAGTTGGCCGCAACGACCTTTTACAAGCCGGGCAAGAACCCGCATTGCAAGACGTGTAAAGGGGCCGGCTACAAGGGCCGCCGGGCCGTCGCGGAGACGATGCTTTTCTCGAAGGAAATCCGCGCGATGATCATGGCCGCCGAGGATATGATCGATGAAGACGGGTTGCGCACCCAGGCCGTGAAGGAGGGCATGCTCACGCTCAAGGATTCGGCGCGGGAGGTTGTCAAGATGGGGGATACGTCCGTCGAAGAGATGCTGCGCGTGGTCGGCGGGGCGCTCTGACGCCGGATGCCCGTAATCGTATGGGTGTGTGGGTGAAAGCTTCCCGACGGTGAACCTCTTTTCACCGGCCCCCGGGGCGATCCGCGACGAAGGCGAGGTACCGGCCCTCGGGATGGACGTCGAGCCGGGTGATATTCGTCACGCCCAGAGCGGAGAAGTCGGCAAGGGGCTGCCAGCTTCGGGTGAGCGCGTTCCAGTGGTAGAGCACGGCGCCGTCGGCCATGAGGAGCTTGCCGTCAGGCGTCCAGGCGTGGTCCTCGCGGCCCGGGAGCGTGGGGCCGATGGGCCGGACGGCGCGCGTGTCGACGTCGAGCACGCGGACGCCCCAGTAGTCTTCGCTGCGCTTGCGGATGAAGCTGACCTCACGCGTGCCGGGGATGCGCCGGATCGAGCGCCCGACGCCGTGGACGCGCGTCTCGGCCAGGCCCGTGCGCGTGTCGGCGATCTGGAGCGTGGGCGGGTCGCCGAGGACGAAGAGGACGAGCGTGTGATCGTCGCCCCAGGCATAATAGCCGACGGGCGCGACGTCTTCGAGCACGAGGCGCGGCGCGGAGCCGTCCATCGCGAAGGCCCACAGCCGCTGCGTCCCGTCCGCCTCCACCCGGACCACGGAGATCCCGTCGCCGCCGGGCAGGACGGCGGGCGAGTACTCGCTCTCGGGCGTGTGGGTCACCTGATGGAGGGCTCTCGTGGCGACGTCGATTCGGAAGATGTCCGTCTGCCCGTCGCGGAAGGAGGTATAGAGCAGGCTCTGCCCGTCGGGTGTGAACGCGGGCTGGTTGTCGTATCCGTCGCGGTCGGTGAGGTTGACGGCGGCTTCGGGCGCGGGGGCGCCTTCGGTCATCGGGACGAGCCAGACGTCGGTGGCAGGCGGGGCCTGCGCCGACGCCGAGGCGGCGCAAAGAAGCGTCAGCGTGACGAGGCAGAGCGAAAAGAGACGCATGGCATCAGAGGGTTCGTGGGGGGGGACCTTCGTTCCTTATCACGATAAGGACGCTGGAGGGTTCGCCGTTTCGGGCCGTCATCCCGTACTTTGCATGGCCGCGGCGATGCCGTTGATGCTCAGGAAGAGCGCCTGCCGGAGCGGTTCACGTTCGGCTTCGGGGGCGCGGCGGTAGCGTTTCATGAGTTCGATCTGAAGCAGGTTGAGCACGTCCGTGTAGGGGTTGCGAAGGAGGATCGAGGCCTGCACGGCGTGGCTGTTGTCGAGCAGTTCGCGCTCGCCGGTGATGCGGAGGACGGCGGCGCGGGCGCGGTGATAGTCCGTGGCGATGACCTCGTGGAAGGGCTTGTGCACGTCCTCGGCGAGGCGGGCATAGTGCCGGGCGATGTCGAGGCGGGCGCGGGCCATCTCGAGCTGGGCGTTGTCGATCACGGCGCGGAAGAAGGGCCAGTCCCGGTAGAGGCGGCGGAGCGTGTCGAGGCGTTCCGGCTCGTCTTCGAGCATCCCGGCAAAGGCGCGTCCGAGGCCGTACCATCCGGGGACGATGTACCGCGTCTGCGTCCATGCGAAGACCCACGGGATGGCGCGCAGCCCCTCGAAGTCGACCTCGCCGGCGGCTTTGCGCGAGACGGGCCGCGAGGCGATGGGCAGGCGGCTGATCTGCTCGATGGGCGTGACCTTCGTATACCACGGCCACAGTTCCGGGTCGTCGATGAGGCCGCGATAGGCTTCCATCGCACCGGCGGCGAGCGTTTCCATGAGCGCCGCCTGATCCGCGTCGTCGGACGTCGCCGGAGGCTCGTTGGCGGGGGCCGTCGCCAGAAAGAGGGCGTTGACGATCTGTTCGAGGTGGCGGTGGGCGACGTCGGGGAGGGCATAGCGGAAGGAGATGACCTCGCCCTGTTCGGTGAAACGGATGCGTCCGCTCTGGCAGGCCGCCGGCATGGCGAGGATGGCCCGGTTGGCCCGTCCGCCGCCGCGCCCCACCGTCCCGCCCCGCCCGTGGAAGAGGCGGAAGTCGACCCCGTGCGCGCGACAGGTGCGTCCGAGGCGTTCCTGCGCTTTGTGGAGCGCCCAGTTCGCCATCAGAAAACCGCCGTCCTTGTTCGAGTCCGAATAGCCGAGCATGATCTCCTGAAAGCGCCCGCGCGCTTCGAGCTGCATGCGGTAGATCGGGTGCGTGAAGAGCGCTTCCATGAAAAGGTGCGCCGTCTCCAGGTCCTCGATGGTCTCGAAGAGCGGGACGACGTCGAGCGGGCAGGCAACGGCGCCGTCGCGGAGCCGCCAGAGCCCGACCTCCTTCGCGAGCAAGAGCACTTCGAGGAGGTCGCTCACGGTGTGCGTCATGCTCACGATGAAGCTGCCGAGGGCCGCCGGCTCCCGTTCGGCGATCTCGCGAACGACCTCGAACGTCTCGAGCACCATGCGCGCGTCGTCGGGGAGGACGGCGCCGCGCGGGAGGAGCGGGCGCGGGTTCCGAAGCTCGGCGTCGAGGATTTCGAGGCGTTTCGTTTCGGGGAGTGCGGCATAGTCGTCCGCGACCCCGGCAAGCCGGAGGAGCGCCGCGACGGCCTCCTCGTGCACCCGGCTGTGCTGCCGGAGGTCGAGGGCGGCCATATGGAAGCCGAACGTCTGCGCGCGGGCGAGCAGACCGCCGAGCCGCCCGTACCGCACGAGGTCGTCGAAGCCGCTCG
Organism: Rhodocaloribacter sp.; assembly: GCF_056451265.1. Lineage (NCBI taxonomy): Bacteria > Pseudomonadati > Rhodothermota > Rhodothermia > Rhodothermales > Rhodothermaceae > Rhodocaloribacter > Rhodocaloribacter sp. The sequence continues at coordinate 3,118 of NZ_JBWOPL010000065.1, forward strand.
CTTCGAGGCAGCGCCGGAGCAACCGCAGGTCTTCGAGGTACGCCGCGCCGTCATAGGCCGCGTCGTCGCCCCCGGCTTCGTTTTCGGTCGCTGCCGCTTCGAGCAAGGCCGCCACGCGCGTCATCATGTAGCTGACCTTGAGGCGGTACGGCTCGTGCCGGAACTGCCGTCGCCACACGTCGTCGAGCGCGATGTGCCGGGCGTCTTCGTCGATCGAGGCGCGGAGTTCGTCCGGCGCGGGGAGCTGCCGGTCGGAGAGGCTCAGCTCGCGCCGGAGCAGCCGAAGCTCGTCGAGGTGAAGCCGGAGCGCCACCTCACGCATACGGGCGACGGTGCGGCGCGTGAGCGCCGGCGTGACGTTCGGGTTGCCGTCGCGGTCGCCGCCGATCCAGGAGCGGAAACGGAGGAACGTGGGGATCTCGGGCACGACGTCGTAGCGCCGTTCGAAGGCGCGACGCACGTCGTCATAGATGCGCGGCACGGCGTTCCAGATCGTGTTCCGGAGGAAGTACAGCCCGTGTTCGACCTCGCTCTCGACGGTGATGCGCTCGGGGCGCACCTCGTCGGTGGCCAGGAGAAGGGCGATCTGGTTGTGGATCTCGCGGCGGGCGCGCTCGGCCTCTTCGGGCGTCATCTCACACTGCCGGCGCCGGAGCGTGAGGAGGGCCGCCAGGCGCTGTTGCTTGTACAGGATGCTCCGCCGCCGGGCCTCGGTCGGATGCGCGGTCATGGTCGGCTGAACGTCGAGACGATCGAGGAGCGCGAGCGCTTCCTCTCGCGTGCACCCCTGTTTTTTGAGGCGAAAGAGGGCCTCGTCGATGGATTCGGGGCGCGGGACCTCGGGCGTCGCCTCGCGGGCGCGCAACCGGTTGATGCGGATGATCTCCTGCTGTTCGGCCTGATTGACGAGGTGGAAGAAGGCCGTGTAGGCCCGGAGCAGATCGACGATGGCGTCGAGGTCGAGTTCGGAGATGCGCGCCTCCGCGCCCGCCCGGAAGAGCGGCTGGTTCTCCGCGATGGCGCGGCGGCACATGGTGTGCAGGTCTTTGATGTCGTCGAGACGGGCGGGCGCGTCGAGCTCGGCGACGGCCTGTCCGAGCGCCGAGCCGAGGAGGGTCACCATGCCGTCGAGCGGCTCGGAGATCCACAGCTCGGCGTCGTCCGGACGCCAGGGGTTTGTCGGCATCATGGGTTCGTGGGTTGGTCTTGGGGCCGCACCGGGAGCGGCGCTTAGCGCTCAGGCGCGGGCTTCTTCGAGCGTGTGGCGGAGCGTTTCCGCCGCGCGCCCGGCGGCCCGGGCGAAGTCCTCGCCCGGGGAGGCATAGAGGATCTGCCGGCTGCTGTTGACGAGGACGGGTCCGTCTCCGGCGGCCCGCATCACGGCGCGTGCGTCGCCGCCCTGCGCGCCGACGCCGGGGATGAGGAACGGCAGCGCGGGGCACGCCTCGCGAAGGGCCCGCATGGCCTCCGTGTCCGTCGCGCCGACAACGAGGCCGCCGTCGCCGGGCGCCGCTTCGGCCCATGCCGCCACCTGCCGGGCCACGCCGAGGAAGAGCGGCTCTCCCCCGCAATCGCGCGCCTGAAAGTCCGCCGCGCCGGGGTTGGACGTGCGGGCGAGCACGAAGGCGGCTTTGCCCGGATACCGAAGGAAAGGGGTCACGGCGTCGCGGCCCATGTACGGCGCCACGGTGCAGGCGTCGCAGCCCAGGCGCTCGAAGGCCGACCGCGCGTAGAACCGCGCCGAGTTGCCGATGTCGCCCCGTTTGGCGTCGGCGATGACGAGGGCGTCGGCGGGGATGCGTCGGAGGGTCGCTTCGAGCGCTCGCCAGCCCTCGGCCCCGAGCGCCTCGAAGAAGGCAAAGTTGAGCTTGAAGGCGCATGCCGCCGCCTGCGTCGCCGCGATGACGGCGGTGGTGAAGGCGACGACGGCCTCGGCGGGCGAGGCTTCGGCGAAGAGGTGGGGCGGCATCCGCTCCGGGTCGGGGTCGAGCCCCACGCAGAGGACGGAGCGCTTGCGCGCCTGAATGCGGCGAAGACGTTCGTCGAAAGGTTCGGTCACGGCGGGATAATCCGGGGTGAAGCGGGAGGTTCGGGCGGGCCTGTGCGCGCCCGCGGACGCAATATACGTTGCCGCCGTGATAATGCCCCGTCGATCGGGCATGACGGGGCTTCCCGGCAGGCATTCGACGGCGCGCGGCGGCACGTTGCACGCCGACGGTTCATCGCGTCGGCCGTGATTTTATGATAAGTTGTGAAAGTCTGACCTGTCATTTATTGTGTTATTTAAGATATAATACAATAAAAAATATTTTCGAAGCGTGCGGGTGGAGATGTGTTTTCCTGATCGAGGGCACAAAATGTCGCGAGAGGAGGTCCTCTGTCGTCTCGTTTCTACCGCCGCCGGTGGAGAAGCATACATGCCGGAAGGACGACGAGATCGGATCAAGGAAAAAGCGCTTCCATCATGAAGGAATCGTGAATAGTAGATTCGGGTGCTCTTAAAAATAAAAGGAATAAGTTCAGATTCTATCTATTTTCAGAATAAAAATTGCCATTTTGTTTAAATAAATGAATTGAAAGCGCTCCCGAAGAGGCCGTGCGAGCGAGGGGGGAAGTGTCGGAGCGAAAGACGGGCGGCTTGACACGAAGAGATCTTTGTGGCGTTATTGACGGCGCAAAATCACGCGTTGATGCGCATGCTCTGGCTTTCCATGATTCGATCGGTCGCACATATTTCTTGCTTTTTTAGCGGCCGTCAGCCAAGTCTGACGGACGGGATCGATCGGTTGAGGCATGCCGCGCGTGCCGGGCAGGCCGTCGGGAGTCGGCTTTTTCTCTCGACCCTTCTCCTCAACCTCCTTCTTATCAGCCTCCTTCTTGTAGGAGGCTAACCCGGACGGTCAATCCCGAGCACATCGAAGCGCATGGCATAAGGCGAACAAGGTGAAGGGGTTGACCCCGAAGCCGAGAGCCACCCCATGCGAAGCGACATCGTCAAGAAAGGGATCGAGCGGGCGCCCCATCGCAGCCTCTTTCGGGCCACGGGCGCCCTCCGAGAAGACGCCGACTTCGATCGGCCCTTCATCGGCATCTGCAACTCGTACATCGACCTGATCCCGGGGCACGTCCACCTGCAGGAATTCGGTCGGATCGTCAAGGAGGCGGTGCGGGCCGCGGGCGGCGTCCCGTTCGAGTTCAACACCATCGGTGTGGACGACGGCATCGCCATGGGGCACCCCGGGATGCGCTTCTCGCTGCCCTCGCGCGAACTCATCGCCGACGCCGTCGAGACGGTCGCCGCCGCCCATTGCCTCGACGCGCTCGTCTGCATCCCCAATTGCGACAAGATTGTGCCCGGCATGCTCATGGGCGCCCTGCGCCTCGACATCCCCACGATTTTCGTCTCCGGTGGACCGATGAAGGCCGGGCGTCTTCCCTCGGGCGAAAAGGTGGACCTGATCTCGGTGTTCGAGGGGGTCGGCAGGTTCCGGAGCGGGCAAATCGACGCGGCCGGCCTGAAGGCGCTCGAAGTTTTCGGCTGTCCCACCTGCGGCTCCTGCGCGGGCATGTTCACCGCCAACTCGATGAACTGCATCATGGAGGCGCTGGGGTTGGCGCTGCCCGGCAATGGGACGGTTCTGGCCGTAGATCCGCGACGTGAGGAGTTGGCTCGTCGCGCCGCCCGGCAGATCGTCGAACTGGTGGCGCGCGAGCTCAAGCCCCGGGACATCGTCACCCGGGAAGCCTTCGACGACGCCTTCGCGCTCGACATGGCCATGGGCGGTTCGACGAACACCATCCTGCATCTGCTGGCCGCCGCCCACGAGGCGGGCGTGGCCTATGATCTCGACCGCATCAACGCGCTTTCGGCGCGTGTGCCCTACCTGTGCAAGGTGGCCCCGGCGACGCCGCTCGTTCACATGGAAGACGTGGACGCCGCCGGGGGAGTGCCCGCCATTCTGAAAGAGCTGTCCGGTCTCGGTGTGCTTCACCCGGACCGCCCGACGGTCACGGGGCGGACGTTCGGGGAGAACTTGGCCGAAGCGGAGAATCGCAACCCCGACGTCATCCGTCCGGTCGAGCGGGCCTTTCGCCGGACGGGCGGGTTGTCGGTCCTGTTCGGCAACCTGGCGCCGGAGGGATGTGTGGTCAAGACCGGCGCGGTGGCGGAGGAGATGCTCGTCTTCGAGGGGCCGGCGCGGATCTTCGAATCGCAGGAGGAAGCCGTCGAGGGCATCCTTGGCGGGGGGGTGCATCCGGGCGAGGTGGTGGTGATCCGCTACGAGGGGCCGCGGGGGGGGCCGGGCATGCCCGAGATGCTTCAGCCGACGTCGGCGCTGGCGGGCATGGGGCTCGACCGCTCCGTCGCGATGATCACCGACGGGCGCTTTTCCGGCGGAACGCGGGGGCTCTCGCTCGGCCATGTCTCGCCCGAGGCGGCGGCGGGCGGCCCCATCGCCGCCGTTCATCCCGGCGATCGCATCCGCATCGACATTCCCGCCGGCGAGATCAGGCTGCTCGTCGAGGAGGCCGAGGTGTCTCGCCGGATGGCCGACCTCCCACCGTTCCATCCGAAGATCCGGGGCGGCTATCTCGAACGCTATGCCTGCTTCGTCACGAGCGCTTCCCGAGGCGCCGTGCTCCGCAGCCCCTTCGACGGGCGCGACCGTGCCGGCGAGAACCGGATGGCCGCGACGGCTCTTCGGGCGCAGTGAGCTTTTTTCAAACCTTCCATCAACAGCTTCCGACAACCGTATGAATTCGACACCAACGGCTCCGTTCAAGGCGCATTCGTTCAAGGGGCGCGCTGCGTCCGAGGCGGTTTCTCCTGCGGCGAAGGGCCCCCGCATGAGCGGCGCCGAGATCTTCGTTCGCAGCCTCGAAGCCGAAGGGGTGGAGGTGGTTTTCGGCCACCCGGGCGGCGCCGTCATCAAGATCTATGACGAGATGGAACGTCTCAAGCCCCGCTTCGAGCACGTGCTCGTGCGGCACGAGCAGGCGGGAACGCACGCCGCCGAGGGGTATGCGAAGGCCACCGGCACGGTGGGTACGGTGCTCGTGACGAGCGGTCCCGGCGCCACGAACACCGTCACCGGCATCGCAGACGCTTTCATGGACTCGGTGCCCATCGTGGTTTTCACGGGGCAGGTGCCCACGCCTCTCATCGGCGGCGACGCTTTTCAGGAGACCGACATCATCGGCGTCACCCGTTCGATCACGAAGCACAGCTTTCAGGTGCGGCGGGCGGCGGACCTGGCGCCGACGATCAAGGCCGCCTACCACATAGCCCGCACCGGACGGCCCGGTCCGGTGGTCGTCGACCTGCCCAAAGACATGCTCGCGGAGGAGGCTGTTTTCGAGTATCCGGAGGCGGTGGCGCTGCGGGGATACCGGGTGCCCGAGGAGCCGCAGCCCGAGAAGATCGCGCAGGCGGTGCGGATGATCCGCGCCTCCGAGCGGCCGCTGTTCTACGTCGGCGGCGGGGTGGTCAACGGCAACGCGTCCGAGCGGCTGACGGCGCTGGCCCGCAAGGCCCGCATCCCCGTCACCACCACGTTGCACGGGCTGGGCGCTTTTCCTGAAAACGATCCGCTCTCGCTGGGGATGCTGGGCATGCACGGCACGTGGTACGCCAACATGGCCGTGCAGCACTCCGACCTCATCATCGCCGTCGGCGCCCGGTTCGACGACCGGGTCACGGGCAAGCTGGAGGCGTGGGCGCCGCATGCCAAGGTCATCCACGTCGAGATTGACCCTTCGTGCGTTTCGAAAAACGTCTATGCGGACTGCGCCGTCATGGGCGACGTGCGCCGGGTGCTCGAAGCGTTGCTTCCGAAGGTGGAACCGAAAGCCACCGGCGCGTGGCTCGAACGGATCGCGAGGTGGAAGGCGCGTTGCCCCCTCACGTTTGTGCAGGACGGGAAGCTCCGGCCGCAGTACGTCATCCGGCGGTTGAGCGAGCGGGCCGGCGACGACGTCGTCGTGACGAGCGACGTGGGGCAGCATCAGATGTGGACGGCTCAGTTCTTCACCTTCGTCCGCCCGCGCTCGCACATCACCTCCGGCGGGCTCGGCACGATGGGCTTTGGCTTCCCGGCGGCGCTCGGGGCGGCTATGGGGCTGCGCGGCTCCGGCGTCACGGTCGTCTCCGTCAACGGCGACGGCGGCTTTCTGATGAACGCTCAGGAGCTGCGTGTGGCGGCCGGGCGCCGCCTGCCCATCAAGATCGCCGTCATGAATAACGGCTACCTCGGCATGGTGCGTCAATGGCAGGAACTCTTCCACGAAGAACGCTACAGCCACACCTGCCTTTCGGACACCAACCCCGACTTCGTGAAGCTGGCCGAGGCCTTCGGCTGCGTGGGGTTGCGGGCCGAGACTCCGAAGGAAGCCGACGAAGTGATCGAGGCCGCCTGGCAGGTCCACGACCGTCCCGCGCTCATGGAGTTCGTCGTGCCCCGGGAAGAGATGGTCTTCCCGATGGTGCCTGCCGGCGCCGCCACCGACGACATGATCGTCCGGCGTTTTTCGGAAGAATGATGTCCCGCTTTCCAAACGATCCCACGCTTATTCCGACCATGCCCGCCACCGAACGGAACCTGACGCAACAACAGATTCTGCGCATGAAAGCCAACGGCGAGACGGTGCTCCACGATGCGCCCGAGACGCCGCGCCGTCATGTGATCTCCGTACGGCTCGAGAACCACGTCGGCGCGCTCAACCGCGTCGTCAACCTGTTCTCCGCCCGCAATTTCAACCTGGAGAGCGTGACCGTCGGCGTGACGGAGGACCCGGAGGTCTCCCGCCTGACGATTGTCACTTCGGGCACGCGCCGTCGGGTCAGGCAGGTGCTCCGTCTGCTCGACCGTCTGCTCGACACGCTTTCGGTCGAAGACCTCGCTCCCGAGGTCGTGGTCGAGCGCGAGCTGTGTCTGCTTCGCGCGGGGTACACGAAGGACAACCGCGCCGAACTGATGGACATCGCCGACATCTTTCGCGCCCGCGTCATCGACGTGACGCCCGAGACGCTGACGTTCGAAGTGACCGGTCCGACGGCCAAGGTCAACGCCTTCGTCGGGATGATGCGCCCGCACGGCATCGTCGAGGTGGCCCGCAGCGGTCGGGTGGCCATGCGCCGGGCCCTCGTCTATGGTGACTGAAGCGGCCGTCTCCCGTTTTCTCTCCCGTTTTCAACAACCGAATCCACACCTTCATGAAAGTCTACTATGAAGCCGACCCGGGGCTGATCCGGGACAGGAAAGTAGCCGTGATCGGCTATGGCAGCCAGGGGCACGCGCACGCGCTCAACCTGAAAGACAGCGGTGTGGACGTGACGGTGGGGCTGCGCGCGGGGTCGCCTTCGGCGGCTCGGGCGCGGGCGGCCGGGCTGAAGACGGCATCCCTTGCCGGGGCCGTCGCCGGGGCGGACGTCGTCATGATCCTCATCCCGGACCAGCACCAGAAGCGCGTCTACGAAGCGGAGATCGCCCCCCACCTCCGGCCGGGCATGGCGCTCGGCTTCGGGCACGGTTTCAACATTCACTACGGGCGAATTACCCCGCCCGAAGGGGTGGACGTCTTCATGGTCGCGCCGAAGTCGCCGGGGCATCTGGTGCGGCGGGTCTACACCGAGGGCCGTGGCGTGCCGTGTCTGGTGGCCGTGGCGCAGGACGTCTCCGGGCAGGCGCTGGCGCTGGCGCTCAGCTATGCCGACGCCATCGGCGGCGTTCGCGCGGGCGTCATCGAGACAACCTTCGCCGACGAGACCGAGACCGACCTTTTCGGGGAGCAGGCCGTGCTCTGCGGCGGCGCCGAAGCGCTCGTGAAAGCAGGATTCGAGACGCTCACGGAGGCGGGCTATCCGCCCGAACTGGCCTACTTCGAGTGCCTCCACGAGCTGAAGCTCATCGTCGACCTGATGTACGAAGGGGGGCTCGCATACATGAACTATTCCATCAGCGACACGGCCGAGTACGGCAACCACACGCGCGGCCCCCGGGTGATCGGCCGGCAGGTCAAGGATGAGATGAAGAAGATCCTGGCCGAGATCCGTTCCGGGGCTTTTGCCGAGGAGTGGATCGCCGAGAACGAGCGGGGCGCCGGGCGGCTGTCGGCGCTGCGGTCGCGGTCGAAGAACCACCCCATCGAGACGGTCGGGCGCAAGCTCCGCGCCATGATGAGCTGGGTCCGCGCCGGACGCCCGGATGCGCCCGAACCCGTGGAGGCGTGAAAGAGTCGATGCGAGATACCCGAACCTATCGCGTCGCCGTGCTGCCGGGCGACGGCATCGGCCCGGAAGTGACGCGGGAGGCCGTGCGGGTGCTGGAGCGGGCCGCCGAGCGTTTCGGCTTCACCGTCGAGACGGAGGCGCACCCGGTGGGAGGCGCCGCGCTCGAGGCCTTCGGCGACCCGCTGCCGCCACCGACGCAGGAGGCCTGTCGCGCGGCGGACGCGGTGCTCCTGGGGGCCGTCGGCGGCCCCGCATGGGACGGCGCGCCGCCCGGTCGCCGTCCCGAGGACGGGCTGCTCCGTCTGCGCCGTCTGCTCGGAGCCTTTGCCAACCTGCGCCCCGTGCGCGTGCCCGCGTCGCTGGCCGGGGCTTCGCCCTTGCGTCCGGAGCGCGTCGGCGGCGTCGACCTGGTCATCGTCCGAGAACTGACCGGGGGCGTCTATTTCGGAGAGCCGCGCGGCATCGAGACGGGGCCGAAGGGCCGAGCGGCCGTCAACACGATGCGCTACGACGAGGCCGAGATCGCCCGTATCGCCACGGTGGCCTTCGCGCGGGCGGCCCGCCGCCGGGGCCGCGTCACCTCCGTCGACAAGGCCAACGTGCTCGAGGTCTCCCGCCTCTGGCGCGAGGTCGTCACGGCCGTGCACCGCACCCGTTTCCCGGATCTCGAACTCGATCACCTGTACGTGGACAACGCCGCGATGCAACTCGTCCGCGACCCGCGCCGGTTCGACGTGGTGCTGACGGCCAACCTCTTCGGCGACATCCTCTCCGACCTGGCGGCGACGTTGGCGGGCTCGCTGGGGATGCTTCCGTCGGCGAGTCTCGGCGGGTCGGTGGGGCTGTTCGAACCCGTGCATGGGAGCGCGCCGCCTCTGGCGGGTGCGGGCCGGGCGAACCCGCTGGCGGCCATTCTCAGCGGGGCCATGCTTCTGGAGACGCTCGGAGAGACCGAAGCCGCCGCCCTCGTCCATCGCGCCGTCGACGCCGTCCTCTCCGACGGCCTCCGCACGCCCGATCTCGCGCGAGAGGGCGACACGCGCGTCGCCACCGCCGAGATGGGCGCGGCCGTCTGCGAGCGAATGAACCGCGTGGAGGTGACGGCATGACGCGACTCGTCTGCTCGCCCGGCGCCCACACCGCCCTACGCCATATGAACCGGAGGAACGCGAGACGTTCGCACGTGCGAGGCCGGCGCACGCTTCGACTTAGCGGGCGTTCGGTGTGCCGAGGCCCACGGGCCGCATGCCGAACGCTTCCCGAACACGCCTTCCCGGAGGGCGCTCCCCCATCCATCCGAACTCTTGTCGAAGCATTCAGAAGATCATGAACGACCGCGTTATCATTTTCGACACCACGCTGCGTGACGGCGAACAGGCGCCCGGCGCTTCCCTGAACCTGGACGAGAAGCTCCGCATTGCGCATCAACTCGCCCGATTGGGCGTCGACGTCATCGAAGCCGGGTTCCCCCTCTCGTCGCCGGCTCAGTATGAGGCTGTGGCTCGGATCGCCGCCGAGGTCTCCGGACCGGTGATCTGCGGGTTGGCCCGCGCGCTCGAAGCCGACGTCCGGGCCGCCGGCGAGGCCCTGGCCGCGGGCGCGCGCACCCGCATCCATACCTTCATCGCCACCAGCGACATCCACATCGACGCCAAGTTCGGCGACGACCGCTTCGGGGCCACGACGGCGGAGAAGCGCCGCACGATCACCCGCATGGCGCGCGAAGCCGTCCGCCTGGCTCGCACGTTCACCGACGACGTCGAGTTCAGCGCCGAGGATGCCGGGAGGACGGACGTGGCGTTCCTGTGTGAGGTGATTCGGGCCGCCGCCGAGGCCGGGGCCACCACCATCAACATCCCGGACACCACCGGCTACTGCACGCCCTCCGAGTATGCGGCGCTCTTCGAGGCGGCGCGCGACTGCCTGAAGGACCACCCGGAGATCATCCTTTCGGCGCACTGCCACGACGACCTGGGGCTGGCCGTAGCCAACTCGCTGGCAGCCGTCCTCGCCGGGGCGCGTCAGGTGGAGTGCACCCTCAACGGCATCGGCGAGCGGGCGGGTAATGCGGCGCTCGAAGAGGTGGTCATGGCGTTGCACGTGCGGGCCGACCGGTTCGGCGTCGCCACCGGCATCGACGCGCGGCAGCTGACGCCCACGAGCCGCATGGTGGCCCTCGCCACGGGCTTCCCCGTGCCGCCGAACAAGGCCGTCGTGGGGCGAAACGCTTTCAGCCACGAAGCCGGCATCCATCAGCACGGCGTGCTCCGCCGCCGCGACACGTACGAGATCATGCGGGCCGAGGACGTGGGGCAGGAAGCCGAGCCGATCCGGCTGGGGCGGCACTCGGGGCGGCACGGCTTCTTCAGCCGCCTCGAAAAGCTGGGGCTGGCCGCGCCCGAAGACCGACGGGAAGCCGTCTATCAGGCGTTCGTTGAACTGGCCGACCGGAAGAAGGAGATTTTCGACGAGGATCTGGTGCATCTGGTGAACGGCGCCCTCGTGCCCGACGCCACCGAGCACTACCGCCTGGAGTGGGTCCGTGTGACGGCGGCCTCCGAGCAGCCGCCTGAAGCCGACGTGCAGGTGTTCTTCTGCGAGACGGGGGCGCGCATCGTGCGCCGGGCCACCGGCGACGGACCGGTCGATGCCCTCTTCCGCGCCCTCGACCGCGCCGTCGGGAGCACGCACAAGCTGGCCAACTATCACATCCGATCCGTCACCGAGGGCTCGGATGCGCTCGGGGAGGCGACGGTGTTGCTCAGCGACGGCGGCGCTTTCTTTCGGGGGGTAGCCAGGCACACGGACGTGCTCCAGGCCTCAGCCGACGCCTACGTCGAAGCCCTCAACCAACTCGCCGCCCACCACGCCGACCGCAGCAACGTGGCCTTCGTGGGCAACGGCATCATGCACTCGTTCGGCAATCCCGCCTTCGGAGCGACCGACGCGCCCGGAGGCAACGGCTTCGCCGCATCTTTCTGACCATCAGCCCTGAACCGTCCCATGACCCTCACGGAAAAGATCCTCGCCGCCCATGCCGGGCGCGACCGCGTGGCTCCCGGCGACAACCTCTGGGTGGACGTGGACGTGCTCATGACGCACGACGTCTGCGGGCCGCCCACCATCGACATCTTCAAGCGTGAGTTTGGAGAGAACGCCCGCGTGTGGGACCGCGAAAAGGTGGTCATCATCCCGGATCACTACATTTTTACGAAGAACCGCCACGCCCGGCGCAACGTGGAGGTGATCCGGGCCTTTGCAAGGGCGCAGAATCTGCCGCATTACTACGACGTGGGGACGGAGCGGTACAAGGGCGTCTGTCACATGGCGCTGGCCGAGGAGGGCTTCAACCGTCCCGGCTCCCTGCTGGTGGGCACCGACAGCCACACCTGCACTTCCGGCGCCTTCGGGATGTTTTCCACCGGCATCGGCAACACGGACGCTGCGCTCGTCATGGGCACGGGCAAGCTCTGGTTGAAAGTGCCCGAGACGATGAAGTTCGTCTTCGAAGGTCGCCTGCCGCCCTACCTGACGGCCAAGGATCTGATCCTTACCGTCATCGGCGACATCGGGTGCGACGGGGCCACCTATCGGGCGCTCGAGTTCGACGGAGAGGCGGTCTACGACCTGCCCGTGCACGAGCGCATGACGCTCACGAACATGGCCATCGAGGCCGGCGGCAAGAGTGGGATCATCGCGCCCGACGAGAAGGTCTTCGACTACGTGCGGGCGCGCACCGATGCCCCGTTCGAGCCCGTCTACGGCGACTCCGACGCGCGGTATCACACGTTCCGCGTCTACGATGTGACGACGATGGAGCCGGTGGTGGCCAGGCCCCACAGCCCGGACAACCGCGCCGCCGTCAGCGAGGTGGCCGGCGTCCGGATCGACCGCGCCTACATCGGCTCGTGCACCGGCGGCAAGCTGGAGGACTTCGAGGCGGCGGCCCGCCTGCTCAAAGGACAGGAGGTGGCCGTCGACACGTACGTCGTGCCGGCGACGACCCACGTCGCCCGCCGGCTCCACAGCGCCCACCTCGACGGTGTGTCGCTCTACGACGTCTTCGAGCGAGCCGGGTGCAAGATCGGCAAGGCCGGATGCGCCGCCTGCCTGGGCGGGCCGGTGGACACGTTCGGACGAACCCACGGCGCCGAGGTCGTCCTCTCGACGACGAACCGGAATTTCCCCGGGCGTATGGGTTCGAAGCAGGCCTCGGTCTATCTGGCTTCGCCGCTGACGGTGGCGGCCTCGGCCCTTTCCGGGGTCATCACGGACCCTCGCGAGGCGCTCGTTTGAACCCGGCGGCTCGTGTGCTTTCCTTTCATGCTTGATCGACCCGAAAACGAATGGAAACCATCATCAGGGGAGCGGCCTACGTCGTCGGCGACGCCGTAGACACGGATCAGATCATCCCGGCGCAGCATCTGGTGTACAGCCTCTCCGACCCGGAGGAGCGCCGCTATTACGGGCGCTATGCGCTCAGCGGCGTGCCGCCCGAGGGGCAGGGACTTCCGTACGGGCGCCGCCCCTTCACCCCGCCGACCGCCTTCACCTCCCCGTATCGCATCGTCGTGGCCGGGAGCAACTTCGGCTGCGGTTCCTCGCGGGAGCACGCGCCGTTTGCGCTGGCCGAGGCCGGGTGTACGGCCGTCGTGGCCGAGAGCTATGCCCGCATCTTCTACCGCAATGCCGTCGGGGGCGGCTTCCTTGCGCCGTTCGAGAGCCACGAGCGGCTCGTCGCGCGCATCCGCACCGGCGACGCGCTCGTTCTCGACGCCCGCGCGGGCGCCCTCGCCAACGAGACCACCGGCGAGACCTTCTTGCTCAAACCCCTGGGCGACGTGGCGGACATCCTCCGCGCCGGCGGCATCTTCAACTACGCCCGCCGCGCCGGGCTCATCCCCGCGTGAGGTCGGCGTGGAAGAAGGGCTCCCGATCTCCGTAGCGGCGGCCGCGTAGCGATGCCGAAGATTTCGGGGACAAAAGGACGCCGGGTTGACGGTGGATGAGTTCAGGAAGCTGCTTTGAGAGACGGTTCAGTGCGTCCGTCCGCAGGCGAGCATGAGACCGTTTCGCGAGACGAGCCTGCTCCATTCGATCGCCACCTGATCGGAGCGGAGAGGCTTCGGAGGGCTTCGTTCGACGATATTGTTCACACGGGATTCGCCGCCGCGCTTGAGGAACTTCGCGTCTCGGTCATTAACCCCGGCGCCAAACGGTCGATGCCTGGGAGAGGCGTGCGCCTGAGGGAAAAGCAGGCGAAGGCCGTGTCTCGGCAGGCGCGCGAGGGACGTCCCCGGGAGATCGGGAAAACTCGGCGAAGGCGCGGGGCCGTCGGAACCGGCCCTTTCAGCGAGGGTACAGGTCAGGTCATCCCGGAAGCGCTTTTTGTCCGTTCGAAATTTCAAGCGGGTTGCCGCAATCCGACCGCAGGGCCTTCTGCCCCGGCATGCGCGACGCTGCTTTCCACATACATCCAGACCAAGAGGGATCTTATGGCTATTGGCAGTTTGAAACTAAAGGGGGTGTCCGCCGAGGATCAGAAGATGATCCAGGATATCGAGGTGATGATGGGGCCGGAGCCTTCCGAGATGGGCTTCGCGAAAAACCTCTTCTGGGGACGCTTCCGGGACGATCTGGTGTTCCCCTATCCGCGTGAGAGCAAGGCCGAGCGCGAGAAGGCCGACCGGCTTCTGGCCGAACTGGAAGACTATCTCAAGAACGAGCACCCGTCGATCCTCATCGACCGGGAAGAATACATCCCGGAGTGGAGCATCCGGCGGCTCTTCGAGATCGGCGTGATGGGGATGACCGTGCCGGAGGAGTACGGCGGTCTCGGCCTCGGCGTGACGAGCTATAACCGCGTGCTGGCCCTCATCGGGCGCTATTGCGGCTCCACCGCCGTGATGGTCTCGGCGCATCAGTCCATCGGGTGCAAGGCCATCATGCTCTTCGGCACCGAGGAGCAGAAGCGGCATTACCTGCCCAAGGTGGCGCGGGAATACCTGTCGGCCTTCTGCCTCTCCGAGCCGAACGTGGGCAGCGACGCCGCCGGACAACAGACCCGCATCACCGAAAGCGAGGACGGCAAATATTATATCCTCAACGGCGAGAAAAAGTGGTCCACGAGCGGCGCGTACAGCGGCATGTTCACCGTCATGGCGAAGCAGCGGCTCAAGAACCCGAAGACCGGAAAGGTCGAGGACCGGGTGACGGCGGTCATTTGCACGCCGGACATGGAGGGCGTCGACATCTTCGAGAAGAACCGGAGCAAGTGCGGCATCCGGGGCACGTGGCAGGCGCGCATCCGTTTCACGGACGTGAAAGTGCCCAAGGAGAACCTGTTGCATGAGGAAGGGAAGGGCCTCAACGTGGCGCTGACGTGCCTCAACTATGGGCGGTGCACGCTGTCGGCAGGCGTCTACGGTGCGGCCCGTCAGGCGATGGACCAGAGCGTCAAGTGGGTGCAGACGCGCTATCAGTTCGATCGTCCCCTGGCCGACTTCGAGCTCGTGCAGCAAAAGATCGCGCGCATGGCGGCGTACAACTTCGCCATGGACGCCATGCTCTATCTGATGACGGGCATGCTCGACCGTCACGACAAGGACATCATGGTCGAGACGGCGATCACGAAGGTCTTCTGCTCGCACTACGGCTGGCAGGTCATCGACGACGCCATGCAGATCATGGGCGGGGAGGGGTACGTGACGGAGAACGAGTTCGAACGCCTCTGGCGCGACAACCGCATCCACCGCATCGTCGAGGGCTCGAACGAGGTCATGCAGCCGTTCATCTTCGGCTACGGCGGCAAGCAGCTGGCCGAGCAGATGCTGGGCATCCAGGAGGCGCTGCTCTGGGACCGCGACGAGTCGTTTTCGGAGAACGTCAACCGGATTCTCGGCAACGCGCTCAATCCCGAGATCGTGCGCCGGGCGATCCCGCTCGGGCTCCAGCTTTTCCTCGGGGTGAAGCCGAAGCCGCCGGTGGTGGCGGGCGTGCATCCCGCGCTTCAGCGCCACGCCGACCGCCTCGCGACGCTCATCCGGAAGCATTCACACTACTTCAAGATGGCGAGCCGGTGGTTCCGCGAGGAGATCGTCACGCGGCAGGCCGTGCAGGCCCGCATCGCCGGCAACGCGGTGCTGCTCTTCGCCCTCTCGGCCTCGCTCTCGAAGATGGACGATCTGCTGCGCTCCGGCGCGCACGGCGTCGCCTTCGAGCGCGACCGGGCCGCCTTCGAGCACGTCTTCGACCTGTTCGAACTCGAGATTCACGCCAACATCGGCGAACTGCGGAAGAACGCCGACGAGAGCATGCGGGAGGCGGCGGCGGCCGAGCGCCGGCACAACGACACGCTGCCCAACAGCGACTTCTACATCCACGAGGCCTCTCCCGTGGCGAAGGGGACGGGCAAGCCAGTGCCGAAGGAGCACATCAAGCAGTTCCCCGGCGACCGCTACGTGGAAGCCGGCGGCGACGGTCACGCCGCCCTCACGGACGTGGAGCCGAAAGCCAACGGCGGCGCGAAAGGAGCGGCCAAGTCGAAAACGGCGTCGAAAAAATAACCGCTCCGGCGGTTCGTTTTCGAAGAGCGCAGCGTCTGCACCGGGCGCTGCGCTCTTTTTTTCGTCTGCGGGCTTCGGGTCTGCCGACGGTCGCCGGATCCGCCTGTTTGCTCGTGGCCGCTCTTTCCGGTGGGATCACCGCCGCGCTTGCGCGCCATGGCTCATCTCAGCTGCGCGTCGGAAGTGTCGGTGGGCGAAGGGGCGGCCCGGCGGCCCGTCTCGAAGAAAAGCCGCTCGCGGATCTCGCGCACCCGTTGTTGTGCATAGCTCTCCATTTCGGGCAGCTTGCCCTCCTCCACCTGCGCGAGGAACGCTTCGTACTGCTTGAGCGCGGTCGAGAGGTCGGCGTAATAGGCGTCGTAGAGGGCGGCGAGGTGAAAGAGCACCTCGGGCCGGTCGGGGGCGAGGGCCTGGGTGAGGCGGTAGGCGCGGATGGCGTCGGCGTCGCGGTCCATCTGGTCGTACGTGGCGGCGATCTGCGCGTGCACGTCGGCGAGGGCGGACTGGCCCATGAGCTGCGCCGCGCGGTGGAGGTAGTCGAGCGCTGCATCGTACTCCTGCTCGTACTGTTTGACCATGCCGAGGTAGAACGCCGTCATCGCGTCGGTGCTGTCGGTGGCGAAGGACCACGTGAGGACGGAGTCGGCCTCGGGAAGGTGATTGCGCAGGTAGTGCGTCGCGCCGAGGTTGCGGAGTGTGAGCGCCGACGAGTCGCCGAGGACGAGGGCTTTTTCGAAGGACGTTTGCGCTTCGGGATAGTCCTCGCGTTTCAGGGCCACCTCGCCGCGTCGCCGCCACAGGATCGGCTCCTCCGGCAACGCCTCGACGCCCGCGTTCACGACGCGCCACGCCGAGATCAGACGCTCGCTGTCGAAATAGACCGAACTGAGGTTGAGGTAGACCGTCATGCTCTTCGGGATGAGCTGACGGGCGCGTTCGTAATGGATGATGGCGAGGTCGGTCGAGTCGAGGGCGCGGTAGGCGGCGGCGAGCCGGGCGTGGAGGAAGCCGTTCTCGGGGTCGCGTGCGACGAGACGTTCGTAGAGCGCGCGCACGGGGGACCACCGCCCGGCTTCGGCGTAGAGGCGGGCCAGGCCGGCGGCGAGGCTCTGGTCGGTCGAGTCCATGCGATAGGCGGCCCGGTAGGCTTCGAGGGCCTCGCGTTTGCGCCCGAGCTTCTCGTAGCTCCGGGCAAGCGCGGCGCGCACGCGGACGTCCGTCGTGTCGGCAAGGCTCAGCGCTTCGATGGCGCGCCCGTGCTGCATCCGGGCCTGATAGCCGAGACCGAGCAGCCGCAGGCCCTCCGACGAAAGCGGAGCCTCCGCCCGCGCCGCTTCGAGCCGTTCCACTACGGCGCCATAGTCCCCCTCGGCGAAGAGGGTGCGCACTTCGCGCAGCGTCGCGGCGGGTTGGGCGGCGGCGGAGCAGGCGAGAACGAGGCTCAAGAGCGTGGTGAAGAGCGGGCGTTTCATGGTGTCGCGGATGATGGGTGTGTGGGGACGTTTCGTTCCGGGAAGCGACCGGTCCTCGGGTGGGACGTCGTCCGTCGCCTTTCGTGTTTCGTCGGCGACGGACGTTTCGGCGGGAAAGAGGACGTCGAAACATAGAGCGCGCACCCCCGGGAAAGTTGCCGTTCCGGTCGGAAGTGGGGAGCGAAAAGAAGAATCCGTCAAGACCGGAGAGGGGGGCCGGGCGGCGGCCTGGCCGGGTGGGGTTTTCTCGCTTTTTGGCTCGATTTTTCGTATTTTCAACAGATTTCAGGAAGGTTGCGCCGGCGGGTTTTCGGGGATTTTTTGATCCCGGATTTGCGGCCCGGCGGCGCGACGAAAGACGTCCTCGCATTACGAGAGAAGGGGTATGGAACAGGAGACCAATCGGATCATTCCGATCAACATAGAGGAGGAGATGAAATCCTCCTACATCGACTATTCGATGTCGGTCATCGTCGGGCGCGCGTTGCCGGACGTGCGCGACGGGCTCAAGCCGGTGCACCGGCGCGTGCTCTACGGCATGAGCGAGCTCGGCCTCACGCCCGGAAGCACGTACCGGAAGAGCGCCCGCATCGTCGGCGACGTCCTCGGTAAGTATCACCCGCACGGCGACACGGCGGTCTACGACACGATGGTCCGTATGGCGCAGGACTTTTCCATGCGCTATCCGCTCGTCGACGGGCAGGGCAACTTCGGCTCGGTCGACGGGGACTCGGCGGCGGCCATGCGATACACCGAGGCCCGCATGACGCGCATCGCCGAGGAACTGCTCCGCGACATCGGCAAAGACACGGTCGATTTCACGGAGAACTTCGACGGCTCGCTCGAAGAGCCGGAGGTGATGCCGGCGGCGCTCCCGCATCTGCTCATCAACGGCTCCGACGGCATCGCCGTGGGAATGGCGACGAAGATTCCTCCGCACAACCTCGGCGAGGCCGTCGACGCGGTCGTCGCCTACATCCACGACCCCGACATCACCATCGAGGGGCTGATGGAGCACCTCCCCGCGCCGGACTTCCCCACGGGCGGCATCATCTACGGGTATGCCGGGGTGCGGCAGGGCTATCAGACGGGGCGGGGGCGCGTCATCATGCGCGCGCGGATGCATGAGGAAGAGGTGCGCCCCGGACGCCTGGCCCTGATCATCACCGAGATCCCGTATCAGGTCAACAAGAGCACGCTCATCGAGAAGATTGCCGGGCTGGCCCGGGACAAACGCATCGAGGGCATCTCGGACCTTCGTGACGAGAGCGACCGGCAGGGCATGCGCATCGTCATCGAGCTGAAGAAGGATGCGGTGTCGCTCGTCGTCCAGAACCAGCTGTACAAGTACACGCAGTGCCAGCAGACCTTCGGCATGAACATGGTGGCGTTGGTGCACGGCCGCCCGCGCACGCTGACGCTCAAGGACGCCATCCGGCACTACGTCGATCACCGGCACGAGGTGGTGGTCCGCCGCACGGCGTACGAGCTGCGCAAGGCCGAAGCGCGGGCGCACGTGCTCGAAGGACTCACCATCGCGCTCGACCACCTCGACGCCGTCATCACCATCATTCGCCACTCCGCCGACACCGAGGCGGCGCGCGCAAACCTCATGGCGGGCATCTTCCCCTCGATGTTGACCGCGCCCCAGCTCGAACGCCTCGGCCTCCCCACGCACGGCGAATCCCTCTTCTCGCTCACCGAGACGCAGTCCGACGCCATCCTGGCCCTCCGGCTGAGCCGTCTGACGGGCCTCGAACGGCAGAAGATCGAAAGCGAATACCGGGCCGTGGTGCAGGAGATCGAACGGCTCAGGAGCATCCTCGGGAACGAGGCGCTTCGCATGAAGATCATCGAGGAGGAGTTGCTGGAGGTCCGGGAGAAATATGCCGACGAGCGCCGCACGGAGATCGACTATGCGGGCGGTGAGGACATCATCTTCGAAGACCTCATCGAGGACGAGCAGGTCGTCGTGACGATCTCCCATCAGGGACTCATCAAGCGCACGAGCGTCACCGAATATCGCCAGCAGGGGCGGGGCGGCGTCGGCATGCGGGGCTCCGGCATGCGCGACGAGGACTTCATCGAGCACCTCTTCGTCTCCCGCAATCACGACTACCTTCTGTTTTTCACCGACCAGGGGCGGTGTTATTGGCTGCGGGTCTTCGAGATTCCCGAGGGGGGGCGCACGAGCAAGGGGCGGTCCATCCGCAACCTCATCCGGATCGCGCCCGAGGACCGCATCCGCGCCGTGCAGGCCGTGAGCAAGCAGCACTTCCGCGATCCGGTTTTCCTCGATACGCACTTCATCATCATGGCCACGCGGCTCGGGCAAGTGAAGAAGACCCGGCTCGAAGCGTTCAGCCGCCCCCGCGTCGACGGCATCATCGCCATCGACATCGTGGCGGGCGACGAGCTTCTGGAGGCGCAGTTGACCGACGGAGCCGCCCACGTGATTCTGGGTTCCTCCAGCGGCCGTTCGATCCGTTTCCCCGAAAGCGACGTTCGCCCGATGGGACGCGACACGCGCGGCGTGCGCGGCATCAGCCTCGGCTCCGGCGAGGAGGTGGTGGGCATGGTGGTGATCGGGCAGGGGGACGACTTCGACCTGCTTTCCGTCAGCGCCAACGGCTACGGCAAACGCACCCCGCTCGACGACTACCGCGTGCAGTCGCGCGGCGGCAAGGGCATCATCACGCTGAAGACCACGGCGAAGACCGGGCCGCTCGTGGCCATCAAGGGCGTCCGCGAGAGCGACGACCTGATGATCTCCACGCAGAGCGGCATCATGATCCGTATGCACGTGAGCGACATCAGCGTGTACGGGCGGAACACGCAGGGCGTACGGCTGATCAACCTCAAGCCGGGCGACGCCATCGCCGACGTGACGCGCGTGGCCTCCGAAGAGGTCGAAGAAGAGACGCTCGCGCCGGAGGGCGGATCGGAAGCGGCGGGCGGATCGGAAGCGGCGGGCGCGGAGGACGGCGCGCCGACGGTGGAGGCGGCCTGATCGGGGCTCGCCGTCAGGTGTTCGTGGGGGCTCGCCGTCATGGGGCGCTCACCCCAACTCCCATACCATCCGCCGTCAGAGGCACGCGGGCGGACCGGCGTCGATGGCCGGGCGCGGCGTCGAGGTTTAGAAACGACGCGCGACGGTCGATACTCCCGGAATCCCTTGCTTCGTCTCATCAATGGTTATCCGGGGGAGAAGGATGAAAGCGCAGCATGCCCTTTCCACGCTTCGGGATCGTCGCGGGCCGGACTTTGATCTCAAGTTCCCCCCGTTGCCGAAGACGGTCGCCGAGGTTTCAATCTTGCTCGCCGAACAGGGCGACGTGCCGGACACGCCGCGTCTGGTGGCGCTCACGCACGCCGATCCGGTAGTGGCCACCGGCGTGCTCCGACGGATCAACTCGGCCTACTATGGCATGAGCCGGGAGGTGACGGCCGTGCGGCAGGCGGTCTTTTTGCTCGGCTTCCAGGAAGTGTGCAACCTGGTGTTGACGGCGGCCATGCTCGAACTGCGCGAGATTCTGAGCTCGGACGAACAGCGGGACATCTTCCATCAGATCATCCGGGAGAGCCTGGCGGCGGCCTTCTACGCGCAGGAACTGGCGCTTCACTGGGACGTGCCGCACGGGAACACGGCCTTCACCGTGGGGCTGCTCCACAACGTGGGTCGGCTGGTGCTGCTCTACAACTCGCCGGACGAGTACGAGGCGCTGTGGCAAACGACGGAGACGGGCGGCGCGCCGTCGGCGGCGGGAGAGCAATGCATCTTCGGCCGTGATTACGTGTCGCTGGCGGTGCAGGCCTGTGATCGGTGGAGTCTTCCGCCGGCGATCGGGGAGGTGCTGGGGGCGTATCGGGCCCCCGCTATGCTCGAAGACGAAGCGCTGCAACCGCTGGCGCACGTCCTCGCGGTGAGCGTCCCGGCGGCCGAGACGCTGTGCCGCCTTGGCCCGGACGCCCCGCCCTTCGCGCCCTCGGTTGCCCTCGACGCGCTCGCCGAAGGGCTGCCGGTCACGACGGAGGAGCTGACGGCGCTGATGTCCTCCCTTCGGTCCCGCGCCGCGCGTTATATTGAGTCGATATAGCGCCGGGGGCGTCCTTCCGGTCCTCTCGCCGCCCTGCTCATCCGATCTGTCGAGAACCGATGATCCGTTTTCTTTGCGTGGCGCTTCTGTGGAGCCTCGGCGTGGAGGGGGTGCGGGCGCAAAAGCCCGTGCCGCCGCTCACCGGGCGGGTCGTCGATCGGGCGGACCTTCTCACGCCGGAGACGGAACGCACGCTCGAAGCCCTGCTCGCCGCTCACGAAGCCGCTACGAGCAACCAGGTGGCGGTGCTGACCATTCCCTCGCTCGACGGCGAAAACCTCGAAGCGTACAGCCTGCGCGTGGCGCGGACGTGGAAACTGGGCACTTCCGCGTTCGACAACGGCGTCCTCTTGCTGATCGCCTACCGCGACCGGAAGATCCGGATCGAGGTGGGCTATGGACTCGAGGGCGCGCTCCCGGACGTGACGGCGGCGCGCATCATACGTCACGAGATGACGCCCCGCTTCCGGGAAGGCGACTTCAACGGGGGTGTGCTTGCGGGCGCGCGCGCCGTGGTGGGGGCCCTCGAGGGCACGTACACGCCTCCGGAAGACGACGCGAGCGCGCCGCCGTTCTGGATGGGCATCCTCTTTATGATCTTGCCGCTCCTCTTCGCCTTCTTCGCGCTCTTCTCGTACGGGTGCGCGCGGTGGTTCCTCTTCGTCTTTCTCATGCCTTTCTTCTGGGCGCCCGGCATGATCTTTTTCGGGAGTCCGTATGGCGGCTGGGGGATGTTTGCGGTCTACGTCGTCGGGTTCCTCATCCTGACGCGGCATCCCAGGGTGCAGGCCGCCATCGAGCGGATGAAGGCGGGGGAGCAGACGAAGGTGGGGCCGTTCACGTTCCGGGGAGGAAGCGGCAATGTGTTCGGCGGCGGTGCGTTCGGCGGGGGCGGCGGTGGTTTCAGCGGCGGCGGCGGGTCCTTCGGCGGGGGCGGCGCTTCGGGCGGATGGTGAGGGGACGGTTGTGCGTCAGAGCGCCTGCTCGATTTCGAGCAACAGCCCGTCGGCGTCGCGGAGAAAGAGGCGGTTCCGGATTTCCCGATACGGATACGAGGCGGCGTCGAGGCGGGAGCGGAGGGCGTGCCACCGTTGCAGGGGCAGACGGAAGCCAAGGTGATGAAGGCCGCCTCGGCCGGGGATGGACGGATGCGCCAGCTCCGGCATCTCGATGAGGGTGCGCTCGGTGTCGGCGAGCAGGTCGTCGAGGTGATAGTCGGGGCTGAGGATGCGGTCGTGTGCGTCGTTCGGGGTCGGGTGCGGAGGCCGTCTGGCCGCTTCGAGGATGGCCGGCGAGAGGTCGTCGTAATCGATCATCGGAGCCGGTTCGCTTCCGGCATAGACGAGCGCGCGCTCGATCTCGTTGCGGAGCTGGCGGACGTTTCCGGGCCAGTCGTATCGGAGGAGGGCGTCCAGGGCGTCTTTGGTGATGGAGGCCGGGGGCGCGCCGGACCGGCCTCAGAGGAAACCGAGTTCGAGCTTGGCTTCGTCCGACATCATCTCCAGGGTGAAGGGCGGGTCGAACGTCAGTTCCAGACGCACGTCGGTAACCTCGGGGATCGCTTTGATCCGGGATTCCACCTCGTACGGGAGTGTGCCCGCCGCCGGACAGTTCGGGGCCGTCAGCGTCATCTTCACGAAGACGCCGTTGTCCGGGTAGACGTGCACCTCGTAGATCAGGCCCAGATCGTACACGTTGATCGGGATCTCGGGGTCGTAGACCTGGCGGATCGCCTCGACGACCCGCGGAGCGAGTTCGTCCGGTGAATGATCGTGTATCTCGGTCATGGTTCTCTAGGCTTGAGGGCGCCGCCCGGTCTGTCGGGGCGTCATCCGTTCCCGTTTAGCGCGACGGCGTACCGCTTCATCTGTTTGATCATCGCGTCGAGGCCGTTTTTGCGCGTCGGCGACAGGTGTTCCTTCATCCCGATACGGTCGAGGAAGGAAAGGTCGGCGTGGGCGATGGCCTCGGGCGGCTGGCCGTTGAAGACGCGCACGAGCAACGCGATCAGCCCCTTCGTGATCATGGCGTCGCTGTCGGCTTTGAAGACGATGCGTCCGTTTTCGCGCTCGGCCCGGAGCCAGACCTGCGAGAGGCAGCCGCGAATCCTGTATGCGTCCGTTTTGTACGCATCCTCGATCACCGGCAGTGCGCGCCCGAGGTCGATGAGGTGCTCGTATTTGCCCATCCAGTCGTCGAAAAGCTCGAACTCCTCGACGATCTCCTCGGCCCGCGCTTCGATGGTGTCGTGGTTGGTCATAAGGCTCCGGTGGCGGCCGCGAGGGGCGCCTTTCATGCGAACATGGATTGGACTTTGCGCAGCCCTTCGACGAGGCGGTCCACTTCGGCTTTCGTGTTGTAGAAGGCGAACGAGGCGCGGACCGTGCCGGGGATGCCGAAGCGTTGCATGAGCGGCTGCGTGCAGTGGTGCCCGGTGCGCACGGCGATGCCGAGGCGGTCGAGGATGGCGCCGGTGTCGTATGGATGCACGTCGCCGAGCAGGAACGAGCACACGCTTGCCTTCTCCGCCGCCGTCCCGACGAGACGCAGCCCCTCTATCTCGGCGAGGCGCACGGTGGCATGGTCGAGCAGGTCCTTTTCATGGCGGGCGAGGGCCTCGAAGTCGAGGGCGTCGAGGTAGTCGATGGCTGCGCCGAGGGCAATGGCTCCGGCGATGTTCGGGGTGCCGGCTTCGAACTTGTGCGGCGGCTCGTTGAACGTCGTGCCGTCGAAGGAGACGGTCTCGATCATGTCCCCGCCGCCCTGATACGGCGGCATGCGCTCGAGCCACGTCTCGCGGGCGTAGAGGATGCCGATGCCGGTAGGGCCGAACATCTTGTGGCCGGAGAAGCAGTAGAAGTCGCAGTCGAGGGCCTGCACATCGACGCGCATGTGGGGCACGGCCTGCGCGCCGTCGACGAGGACGGGGATGCCGAGTCCGTGCGCGTCGCGGATCATCCGGCGCACGGGGTTGATCGTGCCGAGGGTGTTCGAGATGTGAGCCACGGCGACGAGCTTCGTGCGCTCGTTGAGCAGCCGGAGGTATTCGTCATAGACGAGCGCTCCGGCGTCGTCGACGGGGATGACGCGGAGCCGCGCGCCCGTGCGCTCGCACAGCAGTTGCCACGGCACGATGTTCGAATGGTGCTCCATCGCCGAGAGGACGATCTCGTCCCCGCGCGAGAGGGCCAGCCGCCCGTAGCTGTCGGCCACGAGGTTGACGGCCTCGGTCGTGCCGCGCGTAAAGACGACCTCGTGCGTGTGCGCCGCGTGGATGAACCGGGCGACCTTCGCGCGCGCGTTTTCGTAGGCTTCGGTGGCGCGCTGGCTGAGGAAGTGCACGCCCCGATGGACGTTGCTGTTCTCGCGCTCGTAAAAAGCGCGCAGCCGATCGATCACCACCTTCGGCTTGTGCGTCGTGGCGGCGTTGTCAAGGTAGGCGAGCGGCGCTCCGTAGACCTCCTGATGGAGGGCCGGGAAGTCGGCCCGCAGGCGCGCCACGTCGAAGGCGGCGGTGGTTTCAGACGTCGGAAGCATATCAGCGGTCGGCATGGCGACCTCGGCGTTTGGTCATGGGGTCGAAGCCGGCGCTCAGGGCAGGCGGCGCTCGATCAGATGGTCGAGATGCGCGCGGAGCGGCTCGACGGCGATCTCGTCGATCACGTCGCGGGCGAAGGCAAGCAGCAGCATCCGGCGCGCCCGCCCTTCCGTGAGCCCGCGCGTGCGGAGGTAAAACATCGCCTCGGCGTCGAGCCGGCCGGTGGTCGCGCCGTGGCTGCACTTCACGTCGTCGGCATAGATCTCGAGCTCCGGTTTGGCATACATCCGCGCCGCCTCCGAGAGCAGGACGGTCTTGTTCTCCTGATACGCATTCGTCTGTTGCGCGTCCGGTCGGACGAAGACCTTCCCGTTGAAGACGCCGGTGGCGCGGTCGGCGAGGATGCCTTTGAAAAGCTCATTGCTGTAGCAGTGCGGACGGGCATGGTCGACGAGCGTGTGGTTGTCGACGTGCATCGACCCCTGCCCGAGAAAGAGGCCGCGCAGATGCGTCTCGCAGTTCTCCGCGTTGGGGAGGTAGTTCTGCGTGTTCCGCACGACGTCTCCGCTGAGCGTGATGGTGCTCGTGGCGAGGTAGCTGTCCGCCTCCTGATAGGCATAGCGCGCGGCCACCTGCGTGGCGGCGTCGCCCTCGTCCTGAAGCGTGAACAGGTCCACGTGCGCGTTCGCTCCGACGAAGATCTCCGTCACACCGTTCGTGAACGTCTGCGTCGTGGTGCGCGCGTGGCGGCTCTCGATGAACCGCACCTGCGCGCCCCGCTCGACGACGACGAGCAGGCGCGGCTGGAGAAAAAGGTCGGCGTCCGTGTCGAGCAGGCTCAGCGCGTGGATCGGTCGCTCGACGATGGTGTTCTTCGGCACGTAGACGAACAGGCCGTCGTGCATGAAGGCGGTGTTGAGCGCCGTGAAGACCTCGCTCCGGTAGTCGGCATAATGGGCGAAGTGGCGGTCGAACAGCTCGGGGTGCGCTTCTGCGGCTTCGGCCAGGCCCGTCACCACCACGCCGTCGGGCAGCCCGTCGAGCGAAGAGAGGCCGGGCTCGAAATGCCCGTTGACGAGCACCGCACGCGCGGCGTCGAGGTCGGGGATCGCGTAGGGCGTGAGGTCGTCGGGTGTGAGCGTCGGCGTCGGCGCTCCGAGCGCGTAGGGGTGGGCGAGCTTCCGGCCGATGTTCGTGTATTTCCAGGCTTCCGCCTTCCGCTCCGGAAAACCGAGCCGGGCGAAATGCGTCAGGGCTTCGCGCCGGAGCGCCTGCATGCGCGGCCCGCTCCCGTTGAGCGCGTGCCCCGCGTGCACCTCGAAAGCCGCCAGAAACCGGTCTTCCGGGCGCTCGATGCGTTCTGTCGTCGTTTGCATGGGAATCTATGGATTAAGGGCAAAGTCCAGGCGCGCAGCCGTGGCGGCCGTGCGCTCGGACTCACGCCAGAGTTTCGACGTCGGCTTGCTCCTTGACCCAGTCGTAGCCCAGGTCTTCGAGCTTGAGCGCCAGGTCCTTGCCGCCGGATTTGACGATGCGCCCGTCCACGAGGACGTGCACGATATCCGGGACGATGTAGTCGAGCAGGCGCTGATAGTGGGTGATGACGAGGAAGGCGCGTTCGGGCGAACGCATCTGGTTCACCCCGTCGGCGACGATGCGGAGCGCGTCGATGTCGAGGCCGGAGTCGGTCTCGTCGAGGATGGCGAGCTTCGGTTCGAGCATGGCCATCTGAAAGATCTCGTTCCGCTTCTTCTCGCCGCCGGAGAAGCCTTCGTTGACGGCGCGGCGTTTCAGGCTCGGATCGAGGTGGACGAGCGCGGCCTTCTCTTTCATGAGTTTGAGAAATTCGACGGCGCTCAGCGGCGCCTCGCCCCGGTGCTCGCGCACGGCGTTGACGGCCTGCTTGAGGAAGTTCGACATGCTCACGCCCGGCAGTTCGACGGGATACTGGAACGCAAGGAAGACGCCTTCGCGGGCGCGTTCGTCGGGTTCCATGTCGAGCAGGTTTTTGCCGTCGTACCACACCTCGCCGCCGGTCACTTCGTATTCCTCGCGCCCGGCCAGCACCGAGGCCAGGGTGCTTTTGCCCGAGCCGTTGGGCCCCATGATGGCATGCACCTCGCCCGGCTTCACCGTCAGGTTGACGCCCTTGAGGATCTCCTGGTCCTCGATCCTTGCTCTGAGGTCTTTTATTTCAAGCATTGCTTTTTTTTCGGTTGAACGTTCAAAAAGGAGGGCGGCGGCTCATCCGACGGAGCCTTCGAGCTCGATGTCGAGCAGCTTGCGGGCCTCGACGGCGAACTCCATCGGCAGCTTCGTGAGGATCTCCTGGCAGAAGCCGTTGACGATGAGCTTGATGGCGTCCTGTTCGCTGATGCCGCGCTGCTTACAGTAGAAGATCTGGTCTTCGCCCACCTTCGAGGTCGTCGCTTCGTGCTCGACCTGGGCCGTCGGGTTGCTGATTTCGAGGTACGGGAAGGTGTGCGCGCCGCACGTCGAGCCGAGGAGCATCGAGTCGCATTGCGAGAAATTGCGAGCGTTCGCCGCGTTCTTGCCGATCTTGACGAGACCGCGATAGCTGTTGTTCGAGTGTCCGGCCGAGATCCCCTTCGAGATGATCGTGCTCCGCGTGTTCTTGCCGAGGTGGATCATCTTCGTGCCGGTGTCCGCCTGCTGGTATCCTTTGGTGAAAGCGACCGAGTAGAACTCCCCGACGGAATGGTCGCCCTTGAGGATGACGCTCGGATACTTCCACGTGATGGCCGAGCCGGTCTCGAGCTGCGTCCACGAGATTTTGGCGTGGTCGCCCGCGCAGATGCCGCGCTTGGTGACGAAGTTGTAGATGCCGCCCCGGCCCTCCTGGTCGCCGGGATACCAGTTCTGGATGGTCGAGTACTTGACCTCGGCGTCTTTGTGCGCGATGATCTCGACGACGGCGGCGTGGAGCTGGTTCTCGTCGCGCATCGGGGCGGTGCAGCCTTCGAGGTAGCTCACGTACGAACCCTCCTCGGCGATGATGAGCGTGCGCTCGAACTGGCCCGTGCCCGCCTCATTGATGCGGAAATACGTCGAGAGCTCCATCGGGCATCGGACGCCCTTCGGGATGTAGCAGAACGAGCCGTCGGAGAAGACCGCCGAGTTGAGCGCGGCGTAAAAGTTGTCCGTGTACGGCACCACCGAGCCGATGTGTTTGCGCACGAGGTCCGGATGCTCGCGCACGGCCTCGCCGAAGGAACAGAAGATGATGCCGAGCTTTTCGAGCTCCGCCTTGAACGTGGTGGTGACCGAGACGCTGTCCATCACCACGTCCACGGCGACGCCGGCCAGCATTTTTTGCTCTTCGAGCGGGATGCCGAGCCGGCTGAACGTGTCGAGCAACTGCGGGTCGACCTCGTCGAGGCTGCTGTATTTCGGCGTCGTTCGAGGCGCGGAATAGTAGCTGATGCCCTGGAAGTCGATCTCCGGATACTCGAGGTGCGCCCAGCGCGGATAGGCCTCCTTTTCCAGAAGAGACTGCCAGTGGCGGAACGCCTTCAAACGCCATTCGAGCATCCACTCCGGCTCTTCCTTCTTCGCAGAGATGAAACGGATGGTGTCCTCGTTCAACCCTTTCGGCGCGGTCTCGGCCTCGATGGGCGTCACGAAGCCGTATTTGTAGTCGCTGTCGGCAACTTCCTGCAGGAATTCGGTTTCCGTAGAGCTCATGGTGTGGGAATCGGATGAAATCGTGAAAAGGGCGGTGGAGAATCCCGGTACTGTTTATTTAGACTGATTCTAATATAACGATCGCGATGCCATTCCTGAAAGTAGAAAAAGGGAAAAGGGGGGCGGGGGCGGTGGTCTTTCGTAAACCGGTGTTTACGATCGTAAGAGCTGGCAACGTTCGGATACATCACGCGCGCGCAGGCATTCCGTTCCCTCCTTAACCGGACTTTAACGAGGAAACCCGGACCCGATTCGAAGGGTATGCACCCTCCCGATAAAGCTTGTCTCACACCGACCGACGGAAACACTTATGGACCTGACGATAACCGGGCGCGCGCTGGACAAAATCCGCGAGGTAGCGCGGCAGGAAGGGGTTGATTTGCAAGGCACGGTGCTCCGCGTGGTCGTCGTCCCCGGCGGTTGCTCCGGCTTGACGTATGACCTGGGATGGGACACCACCGTTCAGGATAACGATCACGTTGCCGAGCTGGAGGGCGTGCGCGTGGCCGTAGATGCCAGGAGCGCGCTCTACCTCGAAGGCTCCGAGCTCGACTTCACCGATGGGCTGGAAGGACGTGGCTTCCACTTCATGAACCCGCAGGCGACCCGGACGTGCGCCTGCGGCGAATCGTTCAGCCTGTGAACGTCCGTTGACGGAAGGGGAAAAACGCGACCCGACGCCGATTTGGCCTCGGGTTTTTCCTTGGATGCGCCCCGCCGGTCCCGGCGTCGGCCGCGTCCTGTCACGAAGCGCGCCCTTTTTGCGACAGAATAGGGGCAGGATCGGCGTGAATGGACGATGCGTCCGGTGCAGATTTTGACGGTCTGGTGTGAACGGTACCGGATCGTCTCTCTCATGCACACAGGGCTTGACCGATGAAGCATCACACGTTGAACATAAATGGATGGCTCGGCGCGCTGGCGAGTCTGCTCCTTCTGATGTTGCCGGGTTGCGGCGGCGACGGCAATCCGGCGGGGCCGGACGCGAGCGGCGGCGAGGAGGCGCCTTCCTTCCTGGTGGCCGGATATAGCAATACGCGCGGCGTGGCCGACGCCGTCAATCGGCTGATGGAGCCGGACTGGTTCCCGCCCTCCGACGTCGCCCGCGACGGTTTCAAGCTGATGGTGGAGGAGCCGCAGGGAGGAAGCATGACCGCGTATGTGGACGGCGCGCTGGCCGCGCAACGGCAATACGAAGAGAGCCGGAACAGGCGCATCGACGCCGTGTGGTGGCAGGTCGGGATTCGGGGGCAGGAAGCCTTCACGCCTTCGGAACGGCAACGGGAGCTGGCCCACGACATCCTGGCCGAACTGCAGCGGCAGTGGCCCGGAAAGACCGTCTACCTCTCGCCCATGACCCCGTACGACGGGCACGTCTGCGACATCTCCGGGCCCGGCGGCCCGGCCACCTCGGCCCTCCTCGTGAGCGAACTGGTGGTGGATTTCGACAACGTCGTCGCGCTGCCGCCCTTCTCCGCGCTCGAGCGCAGCCAGACCATCGACGGGTGTCATGAAACGAACACGTATTATCGCGTGCACGCGCAGGAATTCATTGACTTCATCAACGGGCAGTGAGCGGGGCGGAGCCGCCTGCCGCAGATGCGCACCCTCATGAGTGATCGAGCCTCGACGGTGGAAACGCCGCTTCACGAAATTCCCTTTCAGATCGAGAACGGCCGCGGCGACGCCGTCTACGGCGATGTTCGCTTTCATCCTTCCGAAACGCCGCGTCCGGTGGTGGTGGTGTGCCACGGGTTCAAGGGCTTCAAGGACTGGGGGATGTTTCCCGAGTGGGGGCGCACGCTCGCCCGCGCCGGGTTCGTGTCCGTGACGTTCAACTTCTCCTACAACGGCGTCGCGCCCGAGCATCCGACCACCTTCACCCGGCTCGACCGCTTTGCCGAGAACACCCTCACGCGTGAACTCGACGACCTCGACGCGGTGCTCGCTGCCGTGGCGGAGGGCCGCTTGCCGGAAGCCCCCGTCGATCCCGCGCGCATCGGGTTGATGGGGCACTCGCGCGGCGGCGGCATCGCCCTTCTTCAGGCCGCCGATGACGCCCGCGTCCGTGCCCTGGCGACGTGGAATGCGGTGTCGTGCTTCGTCGAACGCTTCACGCCCGGACAAATCGCACGGTGGGAAAAGCAGGGCTACGTCGAGGTGGTCAATGCGCGCACGGGGCAGGTGATGCGCCTCAACCGCACGCTCTACGACGACGCCCTCGCTCATCGCGAACGCCTCGACGTCCGCGCCGCCGCCGCGCGCATGGCCGTGCCGTGGCTCCTCGTGCACGCCCGCGACGACCGGGCGGTGCCCTTCGCCGAAGCTGAGACGCTTCACGCCGCCGCCCCGCACGCCCGCTTCGTCAAAGCCTCCGGCGGGCACACCTTCGGCGGTCGCCATCCTTTCTCAGGTCCGCTCCCCCCACCCCTTCATGAGGTTTTTGAAACCACACGCGCGTTCTTCCGAAAGAACCTTTGAGCTCGCCTTTCCGGGGTAATAATCGGCGCCCGGGAGTTTTCCTCGAAGGGATTGGCGGACGTGGTACCCTTTTTGACTATAGCGTCGGTATCCAGTGCCTGTGTGCCGCAAGACGGAATAAGTATTTATAATTCGGAATTTTCTGTCCCGGGAGGTGCCCTCATGGAAAATTATTCCATTTTGATTGTCGATGACGAGGATTCCATTCAGGATGTCCTTGGGTATTATCTTGGAGAGACGTACGAAGTGCGCACGGCCTCGGACGGAGAAGAAGCCCTCGAGCGCATTGCCGAGCACGCGCCCGACCTGATCATTTCGGACATCATGATGCCCCGCATGAGCGGCGTGGCGCTTCACGAGGCCTTGCAGACCCGGGAGCAGACGCGCGCCATCCCGTTCATCTTTCTCACGGCGTTGCCCGACGACCAGGGGCCGTCGCTGCGCCTGCGTCCCGGCGTCGACGATTACATCACCAAGCCGTTCGACTTCGAGCAGTTGCGGGTGCGGGTGGACCGGCTGCTGGAGCGCGCCCGTTTTAGCCAGGAACGGCTCGACCTCTGCATCGGGGAAGAGTTTTCTCGACGTTTGAAGCCGGAGCACTGGCCGGAGGCGCCCGGCTTTCGCATCTTCGCCCAGGACATCCCGAACGGGGACCGGGGCGGCAACCTGCTCGACTGGATGAAGGATGCCTCGGGCGCGTATTATTTCATTATCGGGAACGTGTGGGGCAAAGGGCTCCGCGCGCAGTTCTATGCCTTCAGCTTTCTCGCATACGTGCGCAGCGTCATGCACGCCATGCGGGATGCCGCCCATTCGCCCGCCGAGTTGATCCGGCGCGTGAACGAGGTGTTGATCGAAGATCCTCCGATGGAGGAGACGCTCGCTTCGGTGACGCTCATCCGGTGGGACCCGGCGCAAAACCGGGTGATCTATGCCGGCTGCGGGCACTACCGCCCGATGCTCGTGACGGAACTCGGCGTCCACGCCCTCGGCCACGATCGGAGCTTCCTCGGCGTCGATCCGCACGCCGTCTTCACCGACACGTGGGTGGGGCTTCAACCGCGGAGCGCGCTGGCCGTCTATCCGCTGGGCATCGCCGCGCGCGAGGTGGAGGCCGATCTGACGAACGCGCTCGCCGACCTTCCGCCTTCGGCGGCCATGATCGACCGGCTGACCTCACACCGTGAAACGGTCGGCGCCGAGGACCTTCTGCCCACCTTCTGGCTGGAACGTTTGCCGGAGGCGTGAGCCGTCCGCGAGCCCCGGATCACCCCTCCTCTTTCGGAATGGGCATCAGGATCACCGGCCGTGTGGCGTGCTCGGCGATGTGGCGCGTCACGCTGCCCAGCAGCAGGCGTTCGAGTCGGCTGTGATGACGCTTCCCGAGCACGATGAAGTCGGCGCCGCGCGCGTCGGCTTCCTCCAGAATGGTCTCGGCGGGATCGCCCTTGAGCAGCTCGGGACGGACGGGGCGCGTGAAGCGCTTGACCAGGAAATCCTGAAATCCGTGCTCTTCGGCCTTCTCGATGTTCTCCTGCACCTGGGGATCGAAGACGACGTAGGAAAAGTCCCCGAAGCCCGACATCGGGTCGAGGGGGACGGGCGAGGTCGGGGTGGGCGTATAGACGTGGAGCACGAGCAGTTCGGCGTCGAGCTTCTGCGCGAGCGCTTCGACGGCCCCGGTCACGGATTTCGGTTCGGTGAGGTCAACGGCAAACAGGAGCTTCATGGAGGGAAGGGGTTGGGGAGAGCGAGCGGGCCTTCCATGATACATCTTCGCGTGGCAAGGCTCAATGCCCGCCGCGCTTTTTTGAAGGCCGCGCCCGCTCCGGGAGGGCCGACCGGATTGCATCTCAGGGCGTCGTTTCATAAATAGATCCGCCCGCATGCACGCGTTCCGGCAACCGCGAAACACACGCAGGATGGACGGCGGAAACCTGTTCGAAAACATCCCCTCGGAACTGCCCGAAGAGCGGTTCGAGACGCTGCTCGAAGCCGCCGGCTTTCGCGTGGAGCGGATCGTCTCGAAGGGGCATGCCTCGCCGCCGGGGTTCTGGTACGATCAGTCGTGGCACGAGTGGGTGCTCGTGCTTCGCGGCGCGGCGCGGCTCGAAGTCGAGGGCGAAGCCGAGACGAAGACGCTCCGCCCCGGCGACTA
The DNA here is from genome assembly GCF_056451265.1 of Rhodocaloribacter sp. Lineage (NCBI taxonomy): Bacteria > Pseudomonadati > Rhodothermota > Rhodothermia > Rhodothermales > Rhodothermaceae > Rhodocaloribacter > Rhodocaloribacter sp. The sequence continues at coordinate 36,364 of NZ_JBWOPL010000065.1, forward strand.
CCTCCTGCTGCCCGCCCATTGCCGTCACCGCGTCGCGTGGACCGACCCGGACGCCGAGACCGTCTGGCTGGCCCTCCATTTTGCATCGTGAACGCCTTTTTCTCTTACCCATCCCTGTCTGACGCCATGACCCGCCTGCTCCTCCAGCCGATTCGTTTGCTCGTCGTTTTCCTGCTCGCCGCGAGCGCCGTCTCCGTGGCGGCGCAGCCGTCGGTGTACTATCCCGAGCGCGGCGCGTGGGAGCACCGCGCCCCCGCCGACGTGGGCATGGACGCGGCGAAGGTGGACTCGGCCGTCGCCTTTGCGCTCGCGCACGAGAGTACGCAGCCCCGCGACCTCGCGATGATGGTCGCGCTCAGCTTCGCCCGCGAGCCGTACAACGACGTCATCGGCCCGACGAAGCCGCGCGGCGGGGCGGCCGGGCTGATCCTCCGTCACGGATACATCGTCGCCGAATGGGGCGACACGAAGCGCGTCGACATGACCTTCAGCGTCACGAAGAGCTTCCTCTCGACCGTCGTCGGCGTCGCCTACGACCGGGGGCTCATCCGCGACCTCGACGACCGCGTGCGCGACTACGTGCCCACCGACCATTTCGACTCCGAGCATAATGCGAAGATCACGTGGGACCACCTCCTCCGGCAGACGAGCGCGTGGGACGGCACGCTATGGGGCAAGCCGTCGTGGGCCGACCGCCCCGTGGGGAACGACCCGATGGCGTGGCCCTCGCAACCTCTGCCCGAGCCGGGGACGGCGTGGAAATACAACGACGTGCGCGTCAACGTGCTCGCGCTCGCGGCGCTGCACGTCTGGCGGAAACCGTTGCCGGCGGTGCTCCGCGAAGCCGTGATGGACCCCATCGGCGCGTCGAACACGTGGCGGTGGGAAGGCTACGAGAACTCGTGGGTGACGCTCGACGGGCTGCGCATGCAGTCGGTGAGCGGCGGCGGGCACTGGGGCGGCGGCATGTTCCTCTCCGCGCTCGATCAGGCCCGCTTCGGGTATCTCACGCTCCGGCGCGGGCAGTGGAACGACCGGCAGATCTTCTCGGAGGAATGGTATCGGCGGGCCACCACGCCCACGGGGCCGAACCCCGGATACGGCTTCATGAACTGGTTCCTCAACACCGACCAAAAGATGCTCCCGAGCGCCCCCGCGTCGGCCTTCGCGCACCTCGGCGCGGGCACGAACATGGTCTACATCGACCCCGAGCACGACCTCGTCGTCGTGGCGCGATGGATCCAACGGGGGCAACTCGACGGGCTCGTCGGCCGGGTGCTCGCGGCAGTGGAAGAGTAGCCGCCCCGCCGGTCATTCCTCTTCGTCCGCCGGGAGGTTGAAGTCGACGTTCGCGCGGTAGTCGCCGAGGAGGTGTTCGGCGAAATAATACCACATCATGCGCTCGAAGTACGGCGTATAGTCGCCGAAGCCGTGACGTTTGCCGGGCATGATCATGAAGTCGAACCGCTTGCCGGCTTTGATGAGCGCGTTGGCGAGGCGGATCGTGTTCGCCGGGTGCACGTTGTTGTCGATGTCTCCGTGCACGAGCAGGAGGCGCCCCTTCAGGTTGCCTGCGAGTTCGACGTTCGTCTCCACGTGCGCCTCGAAGGTGGTTTCCGTCATCTCCTCTGCCTGCTCCCGTTCGTCCTCCTTTTGCTGTTCTTCCTCGTCCTCTTTCTTTTGCTCGTCTTCCTTTTTCTCCTCGTCCTCTTTCTTCTCGACCTTCTTCGTTTTCTCCTTCACGCCGTTGTGGACCTCGCTCCACCACATGTTGTAAATGTTGTTGTCGTGGTTGCCGGCGGAGGAGACGGCCACTTTGTAAAAGTCGGGATAGGTGAGCAGGGCCGCCGTGGACATGAAGCCGCCGCCGGAATGACCGAAGATGCCCACGCGGTCGAGGTCGATGTACGGGTGTCGGGCGGCGAGCTGTTCGAGGCCGTACTTGTTGTCGGCCAGCGGATAGTCGCGGAGGTCGCCGTAGCCGTAGTTGTGATAATATTTCGAGCGGAGGGGGCTTCCGCCGCGCTGTCCCATGGCGACGACGATGAAGCCGAGCTGCGCCAGCGCCACGGTGCGCGCGCGGGAGCCGGAGAGGGTGAAGCCGATGGGGAACGGCTCGGTCTGCGGGCCGGGATAGACGTACGTGATGATGGGGTACGTCTTCGTCGAGTCGAAGTCGAACGGCTTCCACAGTACGCCGTAGAGGTCGGTGGCGTCGTCGTTGGCCTTCACCGTGAAGATCTCCGGCATGCGCCACCCGGCTTCGATCATGCGGCTGAGGTCGGTTGCTTCGAGTTCGAGCACCACGCGCCCCTCGGCGTCGCGGAGGACGGACTTCGGGGCCAGGTCCACCCGCGAATAGGTGTCCACGAAGTATTCGTGCCGGTCGGACATGCTGAACGAGTGCGTGGCGTCCTCGGGGGTGAGGCGCTTCATCCCCGTCCCGTCGAAGTGGATCCGGTATTTCATCGAATAGTACGGGTGGACGCCGGGCTCGCGACCGAAGCCCTCGAAATAGATCACCTGCCGGAGCGTGTCGATGCGCTCGATGTCGCCGACGTTGAAATAGCCGTCGGTGATCTTGTTGACGAGGTTGCCCTCGGCGTCGTACCGGTAGAGCTGGCCCCATCCGTTGCGCTCGGACCACCAGAGGAACTGTTCGCCTTCGTTGAGGATGGCGAGGTCGGCGAAGCGGGTGTTGAAGTACGGCTTGCTCTCCTCCGACCACAACACCGTCACCTCGCCCGTGGTCGTGTTCGCCTTGCACACGTCGACGTGTTGCCAGAGGCGGTCGCGGCGGAGGAAGTACAGGTAGTCCGATTGCTCGGTGGTGAAGAAGCCGCCCTTGTTGAAGTACGCGCCGCCGAGCGCCTGATCCTTCCACTTGTCGGCCTTCACGCGGATGCCCTTGCGGCGCTCGACGTCGAAGATCCAGATCTCATCCTGCGGGACGTGCTCCTCGCCGGGCATCGGGTACTTGTACGTCTCCAGCTCCGGGCGTTTTTTGAGCGCGTTGATGACCCAGAGGTCGCCGACCTCCCGCCGGTCCTGCCGCCGGACGTACAGCTTTTTCTCGTCCTCGAACCAGTTTACGCGGGCGCGGAGGCGTTTCGTCGAGGTGGTGTCGCCGTCGTCGGCCTGATAGCTGTACCAGCGTTCGCCGTCGGTGGTGAGCCGGATCTCGGTGCTGTCCGGGTCGTTGCGGCGCATGAGGTAGAGGTCGTGTCGGCGGGCGAAGGCGATCCAGGTGCTGTCGGGGGAATACGAGGCCCAGTCTTCCTTCGGCTCCTTTGCCAGAGAATCGCCGCGGACGAGCGCCCGGTCCTCGAGGCGATACGTGAAGCGGATGCTGTCGACGTGGAAGCTGAAGCGACGCCGCTCGGTGTCGTACGTGAAATCCTTGAGCGGGAGGTCCTTCGCGTTGAAGGGGCGGTGGAACGTTTCGGTCAGCTTCGCCGCCATCTCGTCCTGGTCGAAGAGGAGCTTTTTCGCGCGTCGTTCGGCGTCGACGAGGTACCAGTTTTTGCCGTCGCCCGTCTCGTATTCGTACCAGAAGCGGTTCTCCCCCTTGATCCATTGCGCGTCGACGGACAGGCTGCCCGTCATCTTGTCCATGCGCCGGGTCGTGAAGGTTTCGGCGAGTTCGAAGTTGGCTTTTTGTGCGTGAAGGGCGGCAGGGAGCGTGAGGGTCGAGAGGGCCAGGAGAGCCAGAAGTTTGCGCATGGCGGGTTCGAAAGATGCCGGAGACGAAGGAGGGGGTGGGAGAACTTAGGCAGTGCGCCGGGAGGATGCAACCGGCGGAATATCCGGGTCTTGACTCCCTCCCCGTAAACGGCTACCATACTGCCCCGACCGCCGCTCTTTCGTTTCCTTCCCACCTATTGCAGAGGTATGGTCATGCGCTCCCCTCACTGGCCCGTCCGGGCACTCTTCTGCCTGTTTTTTGGCTTCTTCCTGCTGTCTGCGCCCCCTGCCGCGCGCGCGCAGTCGGGCGACGACGGTTCGGCCCTTGCGGCCATGCAGTGGCGCGCCATCGGCCCGGCGAACATGGGCGGGCGCGTCACGGACATCGCCGGCGTCCCCGGTAACCCGGACGTCTTCTTCGTGGCCGGAGCCGACGGCGGCGTCTTCAAGACGACCAACGGCGGCGTCACCTTCGAGGCGCTCTTCACCGACCAGGACGCCTATTCCGTCGGCGCGCTCGGCATCGCCCCGTCGAACCCCGAGGTCGTCTGGCTCGGCAGCGGCGAGGGCGATCCCCGGAACAGCGTCGGCTACGGACGCGGCGTCTACCGCTCCACCGACGGCGGCGAGACGTGGGCGAAGCTCGGCCTCGAAGAAACCGAGCGCATCAAACGCATCCGTGTGCATCCGGACGACCCGGACGTGGCCTGGGTCTGCGCCCTCGGACGCGAGTGGGGGCCGAACGAAGAACGCGGCGTCTTCAAAACCTCCGACGGCGGCGCGACCTGGCGCAAGGTGCTCTACCTCGACGAAGACACCGGATGCTCCGACCTCGACTTCGAATGGGCCAATCCGAAGGTCCTCTATGCCGGCATGTGGACCTTCCGCCGCCGCCCCTGGCGTTTCGACGACGGCGGTAAGCAGACGGCCCTCTACCGCTCGCTCGACGGCGGCGAGACGTGGACGAAGCTGACCGGTCCGGGCATGCCGAAAGGCCCGATGGCGCGCATCGGCGTGGCCGTGGCGCAGAGCCGGCCCAGCACGGTCTACATGATCACCGAGACGCCCGACGAGGGCACCCTCTTCCGCTCCGACGACCGGGGCGAGACCTGGCGCATGGTCAACGACGACCGCAACATCAACTTCCGCCCCTTCTATTACAGCGACATCCGCGTCGACCCGAACGACCCCGACGTGGTGTATTCGCTCTCCGGCCGCCTCGTCAAATCCACCGACGGCGGCAAGACCTTCGAGCGCATCGCACAGGACGTTCACGGCGACCACCAGTCGTTCTGGATCGATCCGATGAACTCCAACCGCCTCCTCTCCGGCTCCGACGGCGGCTATCAGATCTCGCACGACGCCGGAAAGACGTGGGACATCATCAACAACGTCGAGCTCTCGCAGTTCTATCAGCTCTACGTGGACGACCGCGATCCGTACTACGTGTGCGGCGGGCTGCAGGACAACGGCACGTGGTGCGGCCCGAGCAACTCGCTCCGCACGGCGGGCATCCTCAAGCGCGACTGGTACGGCATCGCCTACGGCGACGGCTATTACGCCGTGCCCATCCCCGGCGACGAGCGCTATGCGTATGCCAACTCGCAGGGCGGCGTCATCTATTTCGTCGATACGAAAACCGGCAATCAGCGCGTGATCCATCCGTATCCGAAGATCACCGGCTCGGCGGGCGACGCCATCGCCGAGCACAAATACCGGTTCAACTGGGATTCGCCCATCCTCATCTCGCCCCACGATCCCGAAAAGGTGTACTTCGGCGGCAACGTGGTCTTTCGCACGCGCGACCGGGGGCAGACGTGGGAAGTGCTGAGCGGCGATCTGACGGAGAACGACAAGGCGAAACAGGCATCTTCGGGCGGCGAGATCTATCAGGACAACACCGCCGCCGAGTTTTACAATACCATCCTCACCATCGCCGAGTCGCCGGTGCGGGAAGGCGTGCTGTGGGTGGGCACGGACGACGGGCACGTGTGGCTCTCGCCCGATGACGGCGAAACCTGGGAGGACGTGACGAAGAACATCGACGGTTTCCCCCGCTTCGGCTGGGTGGGCAAGATCCACGCCTCCGAGCACGACGCCGGCGCCGCCTTCGTCGCCGTCGATCATCACCGCATGGACGACTTCCGCCCGTACGCCTTCATGACGACCGACTTCGGGCGGACGTGGACGAACCTCAGCCCCGGCTTGCCGCAGGACGACTACGTGAAGGTCGTCCGGCAGGACCCGCGCAACCCCGATCTGCTCTATGCCGGGATGGAGCACGGCATCTTTGCCTCGTGGGACCGGGGGCGGACGTGGCGTTCGATCCGGAACAACCTCCCGCCCGTCTCCGTGCGCGACCTCCGCGTGCAGGCGCGCGCGGGCGACCTCGTCGTGGGCACGCACGGGCGCGGCGCCTGGGTGCTCGACGACATCCGCCCGCTGCAGGAGTGGACCGCCGTGCGCGGCGAGCGCGTGCACCTCTTCGACGTGCGCCCGACCACGAAGTGGAAAATGCACAGCCGCCTCGAAAACCTCGGGCAACGCACCTATCGCGCGAAGAATCCCGACTACGGCGTGTACGTCAACTTCGGCCTCTCCGAGACGCCGGCCGAGCCGGTGACGCTCACCATTGCCGACGCGGACGGACGCACGGTGCGCGTCATCACGGACTCGACGGCGAAGGCGGGGCTCAACCGCCTCGTGTGGGATCTGCGGGAGGAGGGACCGACGCCGCTGGCGAGCGGGGGCGGCGGCGGCTTCCGCGGCAGCTTCCGTCCGAGCGCCATGCCCGGCGCGTACACGGCCACGCTCGAAGCCCTCGGCGAGACGCGCACGGCCGCCGTCGAGGTGCGTGCGGACCCGCGCCTCGATGCGACGATGGACGACTACCGCGCCGCGCATGAGGCCGTGGCGGCCCTCACCGAGCTGCTCTCCGAGACGCACGGGATGATCAATGACAGCGACGCACTCGTCCGGCAGTTGAAGGAACTCAAGGGACGGATCGAACACCTCGAGGGCGACCGCCCGCCGACCGCCGACCGGCCCGCCGAACTGCCCGCCCCGCGCGACCTCGCGACGGCCATCGACGAGGCCGTCACGGCCATCACCGCTTTCCGCGACGACGTGCTCACACGCCCCCCGCCGAACATGGGCTACCGGCAGCGCCCGCGTCTTCGCGAAGAGATCCGCTCGCTCGCCTGGGCCGTCGACGGGGCCTTCGCCCGCCCGACCGAGCCGCAGATGAAACGCCTCGCGGAGCTGACCGCCGAGACCGAAGCCGCCCACGCGACCTTCCGGCAGATCCTCGAATCGCACGTCGCCCCGATCAACGAGATGGCGAAGTCGGTGCCGCAGGTGGTCATCGATGCGGACAAACCCTGAACGTTCACGCGCCCGGCGGCGCATCCACGCGAGGCCGCCGGGCAGACACGAGACCATGAGGAAGTTGCCATGCGAAGTCTCCTTTTCACCCTGCTCCTGCTTTTCCCCATGACGGCGTTCGGACAGCGGACGGCCAAGCCGGTGCTTCACGGTCGGCACTGGGTGGCCATCACGGGCAAGCCCCTCGGCGCGACCGCCGGAGCCGCCATCTTTCAGCAGGGCGGCAACGCCGTAGACGCCGCCTGCGCCATGCTCGCCGCCACCTCCACCATGTGGGACGTGCTGAGCTGGGGCGGCGAGACGCAGGCGCTCATCTACAACCCGCACACCGGCAAGGTCGTCGGCATCAACGCGCTCGGCGTGGCTCCCACTGGCGCGACGGCCGCGTTCTTCAAAGAGCAGGGGATGAAGTACCCGCCCGAGTTCGGTCCCCTCGCCGCCGTGACGCCCGGCACCCCCGGCGGCCTCATGGTGATGCTCGCCGAGTACGGCACGATGCGCCTGGCCGACGTGCTGGCGCCCGCCATGGAGATGGCCGAAGGCTATCCCATCGAAGCGCAGACCGCCGACCGCATCGAGCGGGAGAAAGAGCGCATCAAACAGTGGAAGTATTCCCGCGACGTCTTCCTCCCGCACCTCGGCGAGGAACGCGAAGCGCCGTACGCGGGCGAGATCTTCCGCCAGCCCGACCTTCGGAACACCCTCCAAAAACTCGTCGATGCCGAGGCGGCGGCGCTGGCCGAGGGGAAGACCCGAAAAGAGGCGATCTATGCCGCGTACGACCGCTTTTACAAGGGCGACATCGCCGAGGAACTCGTGCGCGCCGTGCAGGAGGAAGGCGGGCTCATCACCATGGAAGACCTCGCAAACTGGCAGGTGCACATCGAGGAGCCGGTGATGACCACGTACAAGGGCATCGAGGTATACAAGCTCACCTCGTGGGTGCAGGGACCGGTGATGCTTCAGATGCTCAACATGCTCGAAAACTTCGACCTCAAGAGCATGGGCTACAACTCCGCCCGGTACATCCACACGCTCTATCAGGTGATGAACCGCGCCTTCGCCGACCGGGATTTTTACTATGGCGATCCCTACTTCCCCCCGGAAGAGCCGCTCGAAGGGCTGCTCTCGAAGGAGTACGCGAAGGCGCGCATCCGGGACATCGACTGGGAGAAGAACGATCCCGCCGTCAAACCCGGCGACCCGTATCCGTTTCAGGGCGGGACGAACCCGTATCTCGACTACCTCGAACGGTGGGCCGCCGCCACCCCGGTGCAGACCGACGACGCGGGCTTCGAGGACGATTTTTACGCGGGCACGACCTCCATCGAGGCGACGGACGAGGAGGGCTGGGTCGTCTCGGTGACGCCGAGCGGCGGGTGGGTGCCCGCCGTCATCGCCGGGCGCACGGGCGTGGGGCTGAGCCAGCGCATGCAGAGCTTCGTCCTCGACCCCGCGGAGAACCCGTTCAACGTCGTCGAGCCGGGCAAGCGGCCTCGCGCCACGCTCACGCCGGGAATGGCCCTCAAAGACGGCAAACCATACCTCTCGTTTGCCGTCCAGGGCGGCGACAGCCAGGATCAGAACCTGCTGCAGTTCTTCCTCAACGTGGTCGAGTTCGGGATGAACGTGCAGGAGGCGGCCGAGGCGGCGAACATCAACAGCTTCCAGCTCAAAGGCTCGTTCGGGCAACACGAGTCGCGCCCCGGACGGCTGCTCATCCAGGAGGCGACGCCGCCGTGGGTGCGGAAAGAATTGCGCGCGATGGGCTACGAGCTGCGCACCGCCGAGCGCACTTCCGGCCCCATCAACGCCCTCTTCTTCGACTGGAAACACGGTTCGTTCTGGGGCGGCTCCAGCCACCACGGCGAAGACTACGGCATCGCGTGGTGAATCGCGCGTTTGAGAAACGCCCCAACCCGTTCACGGACCGGCGTTTGCGCCTCGTTTGAGCCGCTCGCCCGACGGAAGGCGTTCTTCCCCCTGGTCGTTTGACGATCCCGAAGCGTGCGCCCGATGCCGATCACAAGATGCTCGAAGACTCCTCTGCCCCGGCTGGTTCAATAGGCGTTTTCGTTGATGAAGCCTTTCCAGAGCGTCATCAGCATGATCTTGAAATCGAACTTGAGCGACCAGTGCTGGATGTAGTAGAGGTCGTAGTCGATGCGTTTTTCGAGGGAGGTGTCGCCGCGCCAGCCGTTGACCTGCGCCCATCCGGTGATGCCGGCCTTGACCTTGTGGCGGAGCATGTATCCGGGCACGCGTTCCTTGAACTGCCGGATGAACACCGGCCGTTCCGGGCGCGGCCCGACGACCGACATGTCGCCCTTGAGCACGTTGATGAACTGCGGCAGTTCGTCGAGCGAGGTCTTTCGGAGGAATGCGCCGACCTTCGTGGCGCGGGGCTCGCCGGGCCGGGCCCACACGGCGCCCGTCCGTTCCTCGGCGTCGACGGGCATGGAGCGGAACTTGAGCATGTGGAACGTGTGGCCGTTGAGCCCCATGCGTTCCTGCCGGTAAAAGATCGGCCCCGGCGAGGACAGCTTCACGGCGATCGCAATGGCGAGCATCAAGGGCGCGGCGACGAGGAGCACCAGAGCCGAGAAGACGACGTCGACGATGCGTTTCATCACGCGCCGAAACTCCATCGGCGTCTCGTCGATGAGGTGGATCACCGGCAACCCGTCCACGTCCGTGACGCGGCTGTTGAGGATGTTGAACTGGAGCAGGTCGGGCACGAGGCAGACATGGGCGAGACGGGTCGAGAGCGCATCGGTGATCATCTCGATGCGGGTGGCGGCGGAGAGCGGGAGGGCGAGGTAGACGTAGTGGATGGGCCGTCCTGCCGCCTCGAAGCGGTCGATGAGCGCAGCCGCCTCTCCGGTAGTTCCGAGGATGTCGGGACCGGTTTTGTGGTCGTCGAGGAAGCCGACCACTTCCAGGCCCATCCACGGGTACTGACGGAAGGCTTCCTCGAGTCGCCGCCCCACGTCGCCCGCGCCCACGATGAGCACGCGCCGGAGGTACTTGCCCTGTTGACGCGCCCGCCGCAGCGCCGTGTAAAGGATCAGCCGGAGCGCGATCATCAGCGTCGGCGTGATGGCGCCGAAGAGGATCATGTGCAGGCGAGAGAAGTTGAGCTCGCGATAGAACGAGAGCGTGGCCGCCACCACGAGCAAGCCGAGCCCCATTGATTTGACGACGCTGTAGATGAGCCGGGTCAGGCGTTGCGCCCGGTCGGGTTCATACAGCCCGGAGGCCCAGAAGACGAACGTCGAGACGATGAGCACCCACGGCAGGAAGCCGAGGTACCGCGTGAGCGGCACCCACTCCGGCGGCGGCCATACGCCGAGGATGCGCAACAGGTCGAAACGGATGTAATACGCGGCAATCCAGCTGATCGCAACCAGCACGAAATCCGCGAAGAACAGCAACCGCTGAAACAATCGGCTTTGCTCTTGCAGCATGGGGACGTACGGAGGAAGGAACACGGGAGGATTACGGCAGAGACGATCCGGCGCGCCGGACCGGGGGGGTCGTGCAGGGCGGATCGCGGATCCATGCACGCGCGCGAAAAACGCAATACGCCCTGTGAGGCGCCCGACGCGGCTTGATCGAACCCGGCCGTCTCGTAGCCTATCTCATACGCGCCTGTCGGGGGATGGAGCCTGAGGAAGTGCAAAAAGGGGGGGCATACGCCGGACGCCCGCCGACGGGAGGGAGGACCCGGCGTGCCCGGGGAAGATACGACTATGCCAGATCTTGCGCCATCGCCAGCGCGCCGAGCACGCCCGCGCGGTCGCCGAGAGCGGGGGGGACGAGGTAGGCGTCGAGGTCGTCGAAGGTGGGCGCCTTGACGTAGCCGTTGAGGATCGTCTGCACCTGTTGCCGGATCATGGGAAGCAGCCGGGGATGATGCATCACCCCGCCGCCGACGATGATGCGCTGCGGCGAGAGCGTGAGGATGAAGTTGGCGATGCCGTAGGCGAGGTAGTGCGCTTCGAGGGGCCACACGGGATCGTCGGCGGGCAGTTCGGCGGCGGGGCGGCCCAACCGGGCTTCGAGGGCCGACCCGGAGGCCATGCCTTCGAGGCAGTCGCCATGGAACGGGCAGGCGCCGGCGAAGGTGTCGCCGGGCGCGCGCGGGACGAAGATGTGTCCCATCTCCGGGTGCACGAGCCCGTGCATGGGGCGCCCGCCGGCGAGCCCGCCGCCCCCGATGCCCGTGCCGACGGTGAGGTACAGGAACGTGTCGAGGCCCTGCGCTGCGCCCCACCGGTGTTCGCCCAGGCCGGCGGCGTTGACGTCCGTGTCGAAGGCTACGGGCACGCCGAGACCTTCCCGAAGCGCCCCCGCCACGTCCACGTTCGACCACCGGGGCTTGGGCGTGAGCGTGATGTGCCCGTACGTGGGCGAGTGCGGATCCGGATCCACCGGACCGAAAGAGCCGACGCCGACGGCGGCGGGCAACGACGGCTGCGCGCGGAAGAACGCCAGCGTGCGGGCGAGCGTCTCTTCCGGGGTGGTCGTGGGAAAGCGCGTGACGGCGGGGAGGTCGTCCGGGCCGCGCCCCACGGCGCAGACGAACTTGGTGCCGCCCGCTTCCACGGCGCCGAAAAGGGGAGACGGAAGGTTCACGGACATGCGTGAGGGCCGGTTTATGTTGTGCTCGTTATACCGTATGTTTTCATGCTCAGGGACGGCAATATACACCCGGCCGGACAAAATGTAATCGATTTCTTTCAGGAATGGCATGCGCAGTATCTGGGATAATATTTTTCGGTCGAACGGGGAGAGGCTCGCCACGTGGGAGCTGCTCCGGAACATTCCTCTCTTCTCGGAACTGAGCCGGAAAGAACTGGCCGCCGTCGAACGGATCCTGTACCGGCGGGAATACGCGGCGGGGGAGGTCATCTTCCGTCAGGGAGAGCCGGGCGTGGGCATGTACCTGATCGAACAGGGTCGCGTCGCCATTCTCTACGAGCCTACGGGGCGGGTGCTCTCCGAACTGTGCGACGGCGACTTCTTCGGCGAGATCGCGCTGCTGAACGAGACGCCGCGTTCGGCCACGGCGCGCGCCGAGACGGCAAGCACGCTGTGGGGCTTCTTTCAGCCGGAACTGCTCGGCCTGCTCGCCCGCGACCCTAAGCTGGGCGTGAAGGTGCTCCTGCCGCTGGCCCGCATCGCCGGGCGGAGGCTCATCCGGGCGGATCGGGAGCTTCAGGCCTTGCACGAGGAGGTGGAGCGCCTTCGGGCGGCGTTGCCCGGGGAGGACACAAGCGGCGGGGAGGATGCGCATGAACCCATGGGTTAAGGCAGGGCTGGGGACGCTCGCTCTCGGCCTCGTGCTCTACGCGCTCGCCGCCGTCGGCGCGGTGGTGAAGGTGGCGCTCGTCTCGGCCCTGCTGGCCTACCTCCTCGATCCGCTCGTGCGCAGGATGGAGGCGCGCGGGATGGGCCGCACCGCCGCCGCGAGTGTGGTCTTCACCGGCGTTGCGGCGGCCGTAGGGCTCGCGCTTTTCTGGTGTCTGCCGCCCGCCTTCGCGCAGATGCGCGCCTTGCAGAGCGCCGTCACGCCGGAGGGTGTGGCCGCGCTCATCGACCGGACGGAACGTTTCCTCCAAACCCGGTTTGCGTTCGCAGGCGCGGTGGACCTCGACCTCTCCGAAGCCATCCGGGCCTTCGTCGCCGACCACGTGCGCAACGCCGTGACGTTCGTGCCGGATGTGCTCGCCTTCCTCGGCAACCTCGTCCTCGTGCCGTTCCTGCTGTTCTTCATCCTCAAAGACGGCCCCACGCTCCGGAAAAGCTTCATCGCCTGGGCGCCGAACCGGTACTTCGAGTTCGTGCTCAACCTGTTGCACAAGATGGATCGGCAACTGGGCAACTATCTGCGCGGCAAGCTGGTCACGACGCTCGTGGTGGCTGCGCTCTCGACGGCGGCGCTGTGGCTCCTCGACGTCGATTCGTACCTCATTCTCGGCATCGTCGCGGGACTGGCAAACCTGATCCCGTACCTCGGACCCGTGTTCGCCACCGTGCTTGCCGTGGCCGTCTCGATGCTGGGCGGCGCTCCGCTGCGTACGGGCCTCGCCATCATCGCGGCGTTCATCGCCGTTCAACTCATCGACAACCTGGTGCTCAACCCGCTCGTGGTGGCGCGAAACGTGAAATTGCACCCGGTGACGGTCTTGCTCGTGGTGCTCATCGGAGGGAAGTTCTTCGGCGTGCTCGGCATGCTGCTTGCCATCCCGGCGGCGGCCATCCTCAAGGTGGCCGCGCGAGAAACCGCCCTGAGCGCCCGCCGGTATCGCTTCGGCGGAGGCCTCACTTCGCAGGTGCGCCGTACCGGAGAAGCGTCGTAGTGAGCGTTCCGTCGGGGCCGAGCACGACGACGTACAGCCGGTCGTATTCGGTCTGCTCGTCGATGGGCGGGCCCGGATCGCCGCCGAGCAGTTCGACGAGCTTCGGCGTGGTGTTGCTGTGGCCCGTGACGAGGAAACGTCCGCGCATGCCGCGAAGCGTCTCGGCGAAGCCCGGGAGGTCGTACGGGTCGTACGCCTTCACCTCGAGGCCGAGCTTTTCGGCGAGCGGCCGCGCCGTCTCGCGCGTGCGGTGGAAGTCGGTGCTCAGGATCTGCGTGAGACCCGCATCGCCGAGGACGTAGGCGAGGTGCGCCGCGCGCCTACGACCGGCCTCGCTCAGGTGCGGGTTTTTCGGGTCCTCTCGAAGCTCCGGCGATACGGCTTCGGCATGCCGCACGAGGTAGACGACGGCGGCTTCCTGCGTTTGGGCCCGGAGGGGCGGGGCGCACAGAAGCGCGAGCGCGGCGAAGGCGAGGAGGCGGAGGATCTTCATGGGCGTCCGGATTGAGGGGGAAGACATGACTCTGGAGGACGGGTCATTGCGCCCGTTCCGCCTGCATCGGCACGCCGCCGAGGGTGAACGTCACGCGCCGCGCCACGCCGTCGTCGCCGAGGTCGAAGTCGAGCGTGCCGGCGGTGTGTTTGAGGGTGAAGCGGGTCTCCGAGAGCGGGATCATCTCCAGCCATAGCGGGCCGAAGAAATGCGCCCGGAGCCGGTCGTCTTCGCGGCGGATCTCCCACGAGCCGTAACGCCCGGCGTACCGCTCGAGCACTTCGGGCGCGAGCGTGAGGCCCTCCGGGTAGGCGTCCGGGGGCGGGGCAGGCAACGTCTCCGGCAGTTCGCGCAACCAGATGTTGCGGAAGCGCACCGGGTCGCCGTGATCCTGAAGGACGAGCGGGAGCCGGTCGGCATGCGGGCGATAGGGGAGGTGCTGAAGCCACAGCGGCACGCCCCACAGCTCGACGGCGTCCTGCACGAGGATGCCGTTGTGGATCACCGTCACGCGGGCGGGCGCCAGGAGTTGCCCGGCCGCTCCGAAGCGGGGGCGCCGAAAGACGATGTCGTACGTGTTCCACGCGCCGGGCGGCCGCATCGCGTTGGCCAGCGGCGGGTGCTGCCCGTAAAGCGCCGCCGCCTGCCCGTCGGGATAGGTGTCGTTCTCGTACGAGTCGAGGACCTGCACCTCATAGAGGCCCATGAGGAAGACGCCGCTGTTGCCGCGCCCCTGCCCGTCCCCCTCGACGACGGACGGCGCGGCCCATTCGACGTGAAGCTGAACGTCGCCGAAGGTCTGCTTCGTTCGGATGTCTCCCGTGCCGGGGGCGACCTCGAAATACCCGTCGCCGACCTTCCACGGGGCGGGTTTGCCGCTGTGGCGGGCCACCTCCATGTAGTCGTTGCCGAGGGTCCACGCGCCGGGACCGCCGACGTGCGCCTCCCACGCCGAGAGGTCCGTGCCGTCGAAAAGCACGACGGCGTCGGGAGGCGGCGGGACGGGGAGCGTCTGCGGGGCGGGCGTCACCACGGGCGGGCGCGGGCGGTTCATGTCATGCTGTTTCCATCCGCGCTGGGCGAGGGTCGGGCGGGTCATGAGGACGAAGAGACTGAGGGTGAAGAGGAAGATGAGGGGGCGAGACATGGGTTCGGCGATCATGGGGGAAGAAGCGGCGTGCGCGGTGGTTTATCCCACTCGCTGGTACGTGCCGACGAGTTCGGCGCGTTCGAGGACGTGGCCCGCCATCGCAGCTTCGAGGGCGGCTTTGGTCGGCGTGCCGAGGTCGGGGAGGACGCCGTCGAGCGCGTACAGCTTGAAGAAATACCGGTGGCGTCCGATGGGCGGGCACGGGCCGCCGTAGCCGGGGCGTTTCCAGTCGTTCAGCCCTTCGCGCGCGCCGGGCGGGAGGTCGCGGGCCGACGCCCCTTCGGGGAGACCGTCGGCGTCGGGCGGGAGGTTGTAGACGACCCAGTGCACCCACGTCATGCGGGGGGCGCGCGGGTCCGGGGCGTCGGGGTCGTCTACGATGAGGGCGAGGCTCGCGGCGGCTTCGGGCACGCCCGACCACCGGAGCGGAGGCGCGAGGTCGTCGCCGTCGCACGTGTGGCGGGGCGGGATCGGCCCGCCGTTCGGGAAGGCGGGCGAAGAAAGGGTCAGCGGCATGGTTGCTTTCGAAAAACGAAGGGAGGACGGGCACGGAAGTGATACGAAATTCACCCGTCAGGCACAAGGGCCGGAGCACTCGGCCGTCGCTGTTTTTTTTCGAAAGCAGGTTCGTCGGACCCGGGCCGAAACGCCGCTCAGATGTACCGGGTGAGTTGATGCGCGTACAGGTAGTCGACGACGTTCTTGACCTGCTGGGTGCTTTCTCGGTTGCACACGAGGACCGCGTCTTCGGTGTCGATGACGACGGCGTCGTGGATGCCCACGAGCACGATGAGACGGTCGTCGCTCTGCACGAGGCAGCGGCTCGAATCGTGCACGAGGACGTTGCCCTGAAGGCCGTTGCCGTGCGCGTCTTTCTCGCTCAGATCGTAGACCGCGCGCCAGTCGCCGACGTCGCTCCAGCCGAACGAACCGGGCACGACGTAGACCTTGTCGGCGCGCTCCATCACGCCCACGTCGATGGAGACGCGGGGACTGTTCCGAAAGGCATCGGCCACCGCTTCATGCTCGTTCTCGCTTCCAAGCGCTTCGGCGACGGGCGCGAAGGCCGCGTGGGCTTTGGGCAAATGGCACGCCATCTGATCGAGAATCGACTCGGCGCGCCAGATGAACATGCCGCTGTTCCAGAGGAAGTCGCCCGAGTCGAGGAAGCGCTCGGCCGTCTCCTGGTCGGGCTTCTCGGCGAAGGTGCGCACGTGGAGCGCCTTCGAGGATGCGCCGATGTGCTCGGGTGTGCCTTCGAACTGGATGTATCCGTAGCCGGTGGCGGGGTGGGTGGGCGTGATGCCGATGGTGACGAGCGCGCCCGGCTCCTGCGCCGCCTCGATGGCGGTCTCGAGCACCTCATGGAAGGCGCGCACGTCCGTGATGACGTGGTCGGCCGGAAGCACGATCATCACGGCGTCGGGGTCGAGGGCCTGCAAACGCACCGCCGCATAGGCGATGCACGGCGCCGTGTTCCGGCTGATCGGCTCGGCCAGGATGTTCTCCTCGGGCACGGCGGGAAGCTGTGCTTTCGTCTGCTCCACGTACCGCTCGTGCGTCACCACGAAGCACCGTTCCGGCGGCACCAGCCCCTGCAGCCGGGCGACGGTGTTCTGGATCAGCGTCGCCTCGCCGAAGACGTTGAGGAACTGCTTGGGCTGTTCGCGGCGGCTCTTCGGCCAGAACCGGCTGCCGATGCCGCCGGCCATAATCACTGCGTAGGTTGCCATGTCGGTTGGGTTCGGGTTGATCGGATGCAGGGGCAAGGGGGATTCCCGGGCGGCGTATCCGTATTTTGAGGCCCGGTGCGGGAAACTAAGTGCCCGGAGAGCCTTCACAAAACGACGCCGTCACACCCGCGTATTTTGAACAGGGACCTCACGGGGCCGTCGGCTCCCGAGCACCGTACCCCGGCGGGACCGGACCGGTTTCCGCCCGCCCGAAGATCAAGACGTTTCCTTCCCTCCCGACGACATGCCGGACGACACACGCCTTCATCTCGCCTATTTCGGAAACGGGCGGAGCTATCACGTGCACAAGTGGCTCCCCGCGCTTGCCGAGCAGGGGCTGCGGGTGTCGCTCTTCACGTTTCACCCGCCCGACATGCCGCTCGAAGGCGTCGAGGTCGGCGTGCTCCGCCCCGCGTTTCATGCGTCGGCGGAACGGATGACGTGGATCGACTTTGCGGCTTCGGCGCGCCCGCTCCGCAGGCTCCTCGGCGAACGCGGGGTGGACGTGCTCATGCCCTCGTATGCGACGAGCTACGGATGGATGGGCCTCCGCTCGGGCTTCGACCCCATCATTGTGAACACGTGGACGTACGACGTGTCGGTGTACCCCTTCGAGGGGGTTCGGCGCTTCCTTTTTCGCCCGATCGTCGGGCGCGTGCTTCGTCGGGCGCGGGCGGTGCTCACCGACGGCGGCGCGCTCGCCGGGTTCGTCCGCACGCAGTATCGCCTGCCGCCCGAGAAGGTGGTCCCGGCGCTGTGGGGCATCCGCCTCGCCGACCATCCGTTCACGCCCGAGCTTCGCGCCGAGGCCCGCGCGGCGCGCGGCATCCCGCCGGAAGCGCCCGTAGTCATCAGCGCGCGCGGCATCTCGGACTGGTACGCGCCCACGCAGGTGCTCCCGGCCCTCCGCCGCCTGCTCGACGCCCGCCCCGACGCGCACGTGATCGTGCTCACGCTCGAACACGAACGCTCCGCCGAAACGCAGGCCCTCCTCGACGCCCTTGCCGCCCACCCCCGCGCTCACGTCGTCGATCGCTTCCTCACGAAGCCCGAGATGTGCGCCGCGTGGGCCGCCTCCGACGTGCTCGTCTCCGTTCCTCCGCACGACGGCATCTCCGTCGGCATCCTCGAGGGTATGTACGCCGGCGCCATCCCGGTGGTGAGCGACATCCCGAGCAATCGATCCTTTCTCGACCCGGACCGCGCCTTCTTCGTCCCCACCGACGACGCGGAGGCGCTGCGCGAGACGCTCCTGTGCGTGCTGGCCGACCTGCCGGCGCTCAAGGCCGGGGTCGCGACGCGGAACAGGGCGTGGGTTCGGGAGCACGCGTCCGTCGAGAGCACGGCGCGGCAGGTGGCGGCGCTGGTGCGCCGGGTGGCGGCGGAGGGGGGAGGCCTTCGCAGGGCATAGTGCGTTTTTGCCGACCCGTCACTTCTCAAGGGTGACGTTCACGGTAGCCGGTCTACCCCTCCGTCGCTTCGCGCCCCCTCCCCTTCGCACGGGGAGGGACTGGTCCCGCTCGAATGTATCAAGCTCTTCCCTCTGTCAGGGGGAAGTACCCCGAAGGGGGGAAGGGGGTATTTTTCGTTCCGAGCGTGGCTCTGTACTACCCCTCCGTCGCTTCGCGCCACCTCTCCTTCGCTTCGCGCCACCTCTCCTTCGCTTCGCGCCACCTCTCCTTCGCACGGGGAGGGGCTTGAGTGGGTTTCTCCGCGTGTGGTTCGTATCTGCCCGACGTGTCGCTTCAGAACGGACCGTCGTTCAATACCCCACGGCGCGGCCGTTCGGAGCGCGGGTGTCGGCGGCGCCGTACCGGATGCCCTCTTCCCAGTCGATGAAGATGCCGTGCGCCCGGCC
This sequence comes from Rhodocaloribacter sp., assembly GCF_056451265.1. NCBI lineage: Bacteria > Pseudomonadati > Rhodothermota > Rhodothermia > Rhodothermales > Rhodothermaceae > Rhodocaloribacter > Rhodocaloribacter sp. The sequence goes on from NZ_JBWOPL010000065.1 coordinate 55,031, forward strand.
CTGCATGCCGCGATACCGGATCTTGTGGCCCATCATCTGATAGAGCCGTTTCGTGTCCGGCGAGAAGCCCCACCGCTCAAACGAGGTCACGTCGGGGAGCCACTGATGATGAATGCGCGGCGACTCGACGGCCTCGCCCACGTTCATGCCGTGGTCGATGACGTTGAGCACCACCTGTGTGACGGTGTTGATGATGGTGCGCCCGCCGGGGCTGCCGATGGCGAGCACGGGCCGCCCGTCCCTGGCCACGATGGTCGGAGACATGCTCGAAAGCATCCGCTTTCCCGGAGCCACGAGGTTCGGCGGCGTGCCGATGAGGCCCGTCGTGGTGGTGCGTCCGGGGATGGGGTTGAAGTCGCCCATCTCGTTGTTGAGCAGGAAACCCGCGCCTTCGACCACGATGCGCGAGCCGTAGCTGTATTCGAGCGTGTACGTCATCGAGACGGCGTTGCCCTCGGCGTCGACGACGGAGAGGTGGGTCGTCTCCTCGCTCTCATGGGCGAAGTACGCGCTGTTGAACCGGGAGGAGTCGCTCTCGGAGGCCATGAAAAGGTCGATGGTCTCGCGGAGATCCTCGGCATACGCCTTCGACGTGAGGCGGTCGATGGGCATGTCGGGGTTGAAATGCGGGTCGCCGAGGTGCTCGGCGCGGTCGGCATAGGCGCGGCGCATGGCCTCGGTGAGGAGGTGGAGGTAGAGCGCCGAGTTGTGGCCGATGTCCGCGAGGTCGAAGCCTTCGAGGATGTTGAGCATCTCCACCACGGCCACGCCGCCGGAACTCGGGGGCGCCATGCCGTAGACGTCGTATCCGCGATACGTGCCGTGGATGGGCGCCTGCTCCTCGGCTTCGTACCGGGCCAGGTCCTCCTCGGTGATGAGGCCGCCGTGCTTCCGCATGAACGCGGCGATGAGGCGGGCCGTCTCACCTTTGTAAAAACCGTCCTTGCCGTGATCCCGGATGCGTCGGAGCGTGCGGGCGAGGTCGGGCTGTCGCCAGGTCTCGCCGGGCTCGTACACGTCCCGGCCGTCTTTGAGGAACACCTTTCGCGAAGCGTCGAAGAGCGGGTCGCCTTCGAGCGACTGGAAATACCGCTCGATGCCCTGCATGGACCACGGCATCGGGAAGCCCTCTTCGGCCAGGCGAATGGCGGGCTCGACGAGGTCCTTCCATGGCAGACGGCCCATGCGCTCGTGCGCCAGCCACAGTCCGGCCACCGTGCCCGGCACTCCGACGGCCAGCAGCCCCTCGTGGTTCACCCGGTCGCGGATCTCTCCGTTCTCGTCGAGAAACATTGTCTCCGTGGCGGCGAGCGGGGCTTTCTCGCGGAAGTTGAACGTCGTCACCGTGCCGTCGGCGCCGTGATAGACGAGGAAGCCGCCGCCGCCGATGTTGCCTGCCGAGGGGTGCGTCACGGCGAGCGCGAAGGCCGTCGCCACCGCCGCGTCGATGGCGTTGCCGCCTTTCTTGAGCGCTTCCACGCCGGCTTCGGAGGCGAGGTAGTGGCTGCTGACCACCATGCCGTGCTTCGCCGGAACGGGGATGCGCCCGGCCTGCGCGTGGACGGTGGACGGCGTCCGACCGGCGAAAAGCAGGCCGATCATCAGCAAGAGAAGGGAGAATTTTTGCATCATCGCGCGGGCTTTGGCTCGTGATTCGTATGTTTAACCTGGCTCCGGTGGGGAATCCGGGGCGGGGCAAGGTACGCGCCTCGCGGGATTTTTTCACGCGCGGGTTTTCGAAGGAACGTAACGAACCGTCTCCTCCGGAAATTCTGCAGAGAACCTTTTGAGATGACCTTTACTTTCGTTCCCGGCGAGCGGCCTTTGCTCGTGAGCATGCCGCACGTGGGGCTGTACGTGCCGCCCGAGCTCCGGCGGGGTTTCACCGATGCGGCGCACGCGCTCCCGGACACCGACTGGCACGTGGATCGCCTGTACGACCCGGTGGGCGACCTCGGCGTGGGAGTGCTCGCGGCCACGCATAGCCGCTACGTCATCGACCTCAACCGCCCGCCCGACGACGCGCCGCTCTATGCCGGGGCCACCACGGGACTGTGCCCGACGACGCTCTTCGACGGCGCGCCGATCTATCGTCCCGGCGCCGAGCCGGACGCCGATGAGCAGAGGCGCCGGCGCGAACGGTATTGGCGTCCGTACCATGAGCAGATCGCCGACGAGCTCGCGCGGCTGAAGGCCCGACACGGCTACGCCCTCCTCCTCGACGCGCACTCGATCCGTTCCGTCGTGCCGCGCCTCTTCGACGGGAGGTTGCCGGACCTGAACCTCGGGACGAACGATGGGGCGAGCGCCGACACCGGGCTCGCGCGCCGCGTGGAAGCGGTGTGTGCGGGGGCGGAAGGCTTTTCGAGCGTGCGCGACGGGCGGTTTCGGGGCGGATACATCACGCGGCACTATGGCGCCCCGGCGGCGGGCGTCCACGCCCTTCAGCTCGAGTTGGCGCAGCACACCTACATGGAAGAAGACGCACCGTTCGCCTATCGCGCCGACCGCGCGGCGAAGCTCCGGCCCGTGCTCCGCGCGGTCGTCGAGACGATGCTCGGATGGGGCGCGGAGCACGCCGGACGTGCGGCCTGAAACGAGGGGGAGAAACGAGATGCGATTGCGAGAACTACATTGCCCGGTGGCGCTCCTGCCGGAGGGCTGGGCCGAGAACGTGGTCGTCAAGTTCGACGAGCAGGGGTGGATCCGGTCGGTCCGCACGGGGGTGGAGGCGTGGGGCGGGGCGCAGGCGAGCGGGCCGGTGCTTCCCGGCATGCCGAACGTCCATTCCCATGCCTTTCAGCGCGCCATCGCCGGGCGCACGCAGCGCGTCGGGCCGGGCGAGGATGACTTCTGGACGTGGCGACGGGCGATGTACGCCTTCGCCGGGCGCATGACGCCCGAGGCCGTCGAGGCGACGGCGGCCCAGCTCTATGTGGACCTGCTCAAGAACGGCTACACCGCCGTCGGCGAGTTCCATTATCTCCACCATCAGCCCGACGGGACGCCGTACGACGATCCCGCGGAACTCTCGCATCGGATCGTCTCGGCGGCGCGGGAGGCGGGCATCGGCCTGACGCATCTGCCGGTGCTCTATGCCTACGGCGGCTTCGGCGGCGCGCCTCCGTCGGAAGGGCAGCGCCGTTTCCTCAACGACGTGGACGGGATCGGTCGCATCCTCGCCGCCGTCGCGAAAGACGCCAGCGGCGATGCGCAGCTCCGCGTCGGCCTCGCGCCGCACTCGCTCCGCGCCGTCACCCCCGAGATGCTCCGCGACGCCCTCGCCGTGCTCGACGCCCTCGACCCTTCGGCCCCCGTGCACATCCACGTGGCCGAACAGGCGCAGGAGGTGGCGGACTGCCTCGCGTGGAGCGGCAAGCGGCCCGTGGCCTGGCTCCTCGACGCGATGCCCGTCTCCGAACGGTGGTGCCTCATCCATGCCACCCATCTGACGCCCGGAGAGACGACGGCGCTCGCCGCCTCGGGCGCGGTGGCCGGACTCTGCCCCACCACCGAAGCCGACCTCGGCGACGGAATCTTTCCCGCGCCCGCTTTCCTCCGTCAGGCCGGGCGCTTCGGCATCGGCTCGGACAGCCACACGCGCATCTCGCCCTCGGACGAGCTTCGGATGCTTGAATACGGGCAGCGCCTCACGCGGCAGCGACGGAACGTGCTCCGGCGCGAGGGCTTCGCATCGATCGGCCTCGGGCTGTATGCGGCGGCGCTCGAAGGGGGCGCGCAGGCCCTCGGACGCCCGCTCGGACGCATCGCCCCGGGGCGTCGCGCCGACCTCGTCGTGCTCGACGCCGATCACCCGCTCCTCTACGGCAAGAGGGGCGACGACGTCGTGGACACCTTCGTCTTCTCCGGCGGCTCCGACCTCGTGCGCGACGTGATCGTCGGCGGGCGGCGCGTCATCCGCGACGGGCGCCATGAGCGCGAGGACGCCATCGCCGCGCAGCTCCGACGCGCCGTCGAGGCATGGGGGCGCGAGACGTAAGGGCGAAAAAGCCCGTATCCCCGCTGTCATATAAAAACCGGCGGCGGGCGACCAAACGTGGGAATGGATGAGAGGACCGGCGGATGGATCGGGACGACGTTCGGGCAGCGCTGAAACGGCATCACCGGGAATGCTTCGGGTGGGCGCTGGCCTGCTGCGCCCAGGATCCCGATGCGGCGGCGGACGCGCTTCAGACGGCGTACCTCAAGGTGCTCGAAGGTCGGGCGCGCTTCGACGGGCGCTCCACCTTTCGGACGTGGCTCTTCGCCGTGATCCGAAACACGGCGGCCGATGCCCGGCGGCGGAAGCGGCTCCGGAACCTCGGGATGCTCCGGTATGCCGAGGAGGCCGAACGCCCCGCGCACGCCCCGCCGGAAGACGAGCGCCTCGACCGCGTGCGCATGCAGGCGGACTTCCGGGCCCTGCTCGCCCGTCTGCCCCGTCGCCAGCGTGAGGCGCTCCACCTGGTCTTTTATCATGACCTGACCATCCGGGAGGCCGCCGTCGTGATGGGCGTCAGCCTCGGCTCGGCCCGCACCCACTACGAACGCGGCAAGCGACGACTTCGGCAATGGCTAACCACGGACGACGATGAAACGGGAAGACGATCGGCTGAAACAACGCTTTCTTGAACTGAGAAGGGCAGATGAGCGGCTCGCGCCTTCGTTCGAGAGCCAGCTCGCCCTGACCCGGGCGCGGTGCCGGGTGACCCCGCTCCGGCGCGTGCGGCGCTTCGCTGCGGCCGCCGTGCTCGTGATCGCCGTCGGTGTGGCGGCGGCGCTGTGGCCGAGGGCCTCCGAGACGCCCTCGCTCATCGAATGGCGCTCGCCCACGGACGGGCTGCTCGCCCCGCCGCCGTCCGTGCCCGCGCCGTCGTTCGAGCCCGTCGCGGTGGTTGATCTCGCCGCATGGCACTCGCCCACGGATTTTCTCCTGCCGGAACCCCTTCGCCGGATGGAAGGACCGGTGCGGCGCACGAGGCCGTTCAGACGCTTTTTTTAAACACCACGAGGAAAGACCAATCAGAGGAGAATATCATGAAGCGGATCGCATGGATGCTCGGGCTTCTTGTGAGCATGGGAAGCGCAACGGCGTGGGCACAGCAGCCGACCGATGGCGGCGGCCCCCTGGAAAGATTCTTTTTTATGCCGGAATTCGTGATGCGGAATCAGGCACACATCGACCTGACGGAGGCGCAGCGGGCCACGATCAAGAAAGAGGCCGTGGCGGCGCAGACCCGCTTCATCGCTTTACAATGGGATCTGGAAGAAGCCATGCAACGCATGAAGTCTCTCGTCGAACAGGAACACATCGACGAAGCCGCCGCGCTCGAAGAACTCGACCGCATCCTCGATCTCGAGCGGGAGGTCAAGCGCACCCAGCTCATCCTCGGCATTCGCATCCGCAACGCTCTGACGCCGGAACAACGCCGCACGCTCTTTCGCCTCCGACGCGCGAAGCGAGACGGCGCGGCGCGGGATAACTGAGGGGAGGGCTTCTGCGCCGAGAGGCAGGCTTCCCGCCGCGCCCCCGGGTCATCCCGTGAAGTAGAGCCACACCGCCGCCACGCACACGATGAGGAGGATCGAGAGCCACAGGTCCTTGCGACGCCAGGCGGGATCCGAGGGCGGGAGCTGCGGCGAGCCTTTCGGGGGCGTCGGGGTGGCGAAGGTGAGGCCGGCGAGCTGTTCGTCCGATGGCGGCTCCGAGGCGAGGCTGACGAGCACGAGCACCGCCGTACAGAGGACGAACAGCAGGATCGCCATGTGGAGGAAGTTCACCTCGGCGATCCACGCCCCGAGGCTGCCGTCGGCGAGGCCCGTCTTTTCCGGGCCGTTCATCAACTCGAGCACGAGGCGAAGCGTCCCGAGAATGAAACCCGCGATGAGAGAAGCGATGGCTCCCTTCGCATTGACGCGCCGCCAGAAGATGCCGACGAGGAAAACCGCCGCGATCGGCGGCGAGATGTACGCCTGCACGCTCTGAAGATAGGTGTAAATCTGTCCGGAGATGTTCTTCATGAACGGGATCCAGGCGAAGCCGAAGAGCACGAGCACGATGGTCGAGAGCTGCCCGACCCACACGAGTTGCCGTTCCGTTGCGGTGGGGTGGAGCTTCTTGTAGATGTCCCACGTGATGAGCGTCGAGCACGAGTTGAACACCGACGAGAGCGACGACATGAGCGCCGCCAGCAGGCCCGCCACCACCAGCCCGCGCAATCCCACCGGCAGGAGCGCGCCCACGAGCGCGGGCAACGCCTGATCCGGCGTGTCCAGGGTCAGTTGTCCCGACTGCGAGAGCGCATAGGCGATCACGCCGGGGATGACGAAGATGAACAGCGGCAGGAGCTTCAGAAATCCGCCGAAGATCGTCCCGCGCCGGGCGTTGTCTTCGTTCGGAGCCGAGAGCACGCGCTGCACGATGAACTGGTCCGTACACCAGTACCACACCCCGAGGATCGGCGCGCCGAAGAGGATGCCGGTCCATGGGAAGTCCGGGTCCGAGAAGGGCTGCCATAGATCGAAATAAGAGCTTCCGACGGACGCCCGGAGCGCCCCCCAGCCGCCGAGCGCATGCAAGCCGACAAAGGTCACGGCTACTGCGCCTCCGACGAGGACGAACATCTGAAGCATGTCCGTATAGAGCACCGCGCGCAGTCCACCGAAGACGGTGTAGATGCCCGTGGCCCCTACCACGATCAGCGCGCCCCACCAGAAGGGGATGCCCATCAGCGTCTCGAAGACGATCCCCCCGGCGGCAATCGTGACGGAGATCTTCGTCAGCACGTAGCCGACGATGGAGATGACGGCCAGATACCACCGCGCCCCCGACGAGTACCGCCGTTCGAGGAACTCGGGCATCGTGAAGACGCCGCTTTTCAGGTAGAACGGCACGAAGACCCAGCCGAGGACGAGCAGGATGAGCGAGGCCAGGATCTCGAACTGCCCGACGGCCACGCCGCTGGCTGCGCCCGTGCCCGCCAGCCCCACGAGGTGTTCCGACCCGATGTTCGAGGCGAAAAGCGATGCGCCGATGATGAACCACCCCACGTTACGGCCCGCCAGAAAGTAACCTGTCGGCGTCTCCCGCGTCTTCTCGCGGATCGTCGCGGCGATGGCTACGCCGAAAACCAGGGCAAAGTACAGGCCGATCAGCAGCCAGTCAAAAGTGGCGAGTTGTCCCACGAGGCCGTCTCCGTTTAGGGTTTGGTGAAATCGTTTTCAGACGGAAGCGCCTCATGATCCCCCATGTCGCGGACTTTTGCAAGGCCATGCTTCCTTTTCACCCGGGCCGTTCGCCTTCAGCCGGATGTTTCGCCGTCGTCCGGGGTGCGCTTCGGCGGGTTCCATCGGCGCAGGGTTTCATAATACGCCGTCCAGTGCTCCACCACGTCCGCTTCGGAGACGGGGCGCGCATAGGCCGGAGAGGTCAGCGGCTCGGCCTCCTCGACCTGCACCCGCACGATGGCCTGGATCAGATGCGAGGCCTCGAAAAAGCCCCGGTCCGTATAGACGGCCACGCCCTCTTCGAAGACCGGCCCCTCGGTGTGGACGGTCCCGGTACCCTTGAACCGATAGCCCTTTCGGAGGAAGGGGTCCACCACGTTGATCTCGATCCCCGGGTGATGCGCGAGGTTGCGGAGCGTGCCGGCGGAGCGGATGCACGCAAAGACGAGGTGGTCGTCCCCCCACGCCTTGACGGTGCCGAGGGGTCGGACGTTCGGCGTGCCGTCGGCGCATACGGTGGCGACGTAGGCGAGCCGCTGGGCGTTCACCACGCGCTTCATGTCGTCGGTCAGGATGCTCATGGGCAAAGCGGGGAAGAGGGGCGACTGGGAAAGAGGTTGAAGGAACGGACCGAAAGGCTGCGGCGTTTCGGCGCGGACGTGGCGGCGATAGCGACGGTGCACCGGAAACGCCCGCCGCCCACTTTTCGACCGAACCCGAGCGAGCCATGAAGGTACGACGAGACGAGGCAAAGAGGCGAATCGCGGTTTACTTCGCGCTGATGCTGGGACTGGCGGCGGGATGCGCCGCGCCGGAAGCGCCCGCCCCGCCCCGCGAGCAGGCCTCCGCCCCGGCGACGCTCGCGTTCACCGACGTCACCGAGACGGCCGGGCTGGGCGATTTTCGCCACGTCAACGGCGCGCGCGGCGACGTCTGGTTCCCCGAGACGATGGGCTCCGGCGGCGGCTTCCTCGACTACGACGGCGACGGCCGGCAGGACGTGATCCTCGTAGGCGGCGGCGCGTGGGACGCCCGGGCCGACCGCGACGTGCGCAAGCTCTGGCTCTATCGAAACACGGGCGCGGGCGCGTTCACCCGCGTCCCGGACGCATCCTTCCCGCGACGCCTCGACGGGTACGGGATGGGCGTCGCCGCGGCCGACTATGACAACGACGGCGACGAGGACCTCTTCTTCACCACGCTCGGCCCGAACCACCTCCTCCGAAACGACGACGGCGTCTTCACCGACGTCACGCGCGAGGCCGGCCTCGGCGGAACCGAACAGTGGAGCACCGCCGCCCTCTTTTTCGACGCCGACCGCGACGGCCACCTCGACCTCTTCGTCGGGAACTACGTGCAATGGACCCCGGAGACGGACGTCTTTTGCTCGCAGGACGGCGAGAACAAGGGCTATTGCACCCCGGACCTCTACGAGGGCGTCCCGGGCCGTTTCTATCACAACCGGGGCGACGGCACGTTCGAAGACCGGACCGAGGCGGCGGGCTTCGTCGCCTCCTCCGGCAAAACGCTCGGCGCTTCGGAACTCGACTTCAACCACGACGGGTGGCCCGACCTCGTCGTCTCCAACGATACGGAGCCGGATCTGCTCTATGAGAACCGGGGCGACGGCACGTTTGCGGAGGTCGGCGTGCGCAGCGGCATCGCCTTCGACGAACGGGGACGCGCGCGCGCCGGCATGGGCGTCGACGTCGGCGTCGTGGACGATTCGGGCGAGGAGACGATCTTTGTGGGCAACTTCTCGAATGAGATGATCGCCGTCTACCGGCATCTGGGCAACGGCGCTTTCCTCGACCGCGCCGCCGCCTCGAAGATCGGACGCCCGAGCCTGCTCACGCTCACCTTCGGCGTCTTCCTCTTCGACGTGGACCTCGACGGCGACCTCGACCTCTTCGCCGCCAACGGGCACGTGCAGCCCCACATCGAACGGGTGAAGGACAACGTCCGGTTTCGGGAGCCGCCGCACCTCTTTCTCAACGACGGCCGCGGTGTGTTCACCGACGTCGCGTCCGAGGTCGGCGGCGTCCTCGCCCGGCCGATGGTGGCGCGCGCCGCCGCCTATGCCGACATCGACGGCGACGGCGACCTCGACGTGCTCGTCACCGAGAACGCCGGTCCGGCGCATCTGTGGCGCAACGACCTTGCCGGCGGTCGCCGCTTCCTCCGCGTGGACGTCGAGGGACGGGCGAGCAACCGCGACGGCCTCGGCGCGCGCCTCGAGCTCTTCGCCGGCGGGCGGCGGCAGGTGCGCCGCGTGCGCACGGGCGGCGGCTTCCTCGCGACGTTCGAGAAACCCGTCACGTTCGGTCTCGGCGACGCGCTGCGGGCCGACTCGCTCGTCATTCGCTGGCCCTCGGGGCGCGTCGAACGCTTCGGCGGCTTCGAGGCCGGTCTGACGCTTCGCCTCGTCGAGGGGGGCGGCGAAGCGTCCGCGCCCTGACGCCGCCGCTCCGCACGCTCACGCCTGCGCCGTCTCGAACTCCGGCGTGAGCGCCTGGTACAGCACCGGCACGACGACGAGCGTGAGCACCGTCGAGACGAGCAGCCCGCCGATGATGGCCCACCCGAGCGGCGACCACATGGTGCTGCCCCGAAGCGTGAGCGGGAGCAGCCCGCCGATGGTCGTCAGCGTCGTCAGGATGATGGGCGTGAAGCGCGTCTCGCCCGCCGTACGCACGGCGTCGAGCACCGAGCGCCCTTCCTCACGGCGAAGGTGGTTCGCGTAATCGACCAGGATGATCGAGTTGTTCACCACGATGCCGACGAGGCTCGTCAGCCCGATGAAGGCGGTGAAGGAGAAGGTATAGCCCGTCAGCAGGAGCGCGAGCACCGCGCCGGTGATGGCGAAGGGGATCGCGGCGAAGATGATCAGCGGTTGCGAGAACGAGCGGAACTGGAGCACGAGCACGCCGAAGATGCCGAGCAACGCCGCCAGGAGCGCCTGCCCCATGCCGCCGAAGGATTCCTCCCGGCTCTCGTATTCCCCTCCGACGACGTACCGGTAGCCCGGCGGCCACGCCATCGCGTCGAGCTGCTCGATGACGCGCTCGGTCACCTCCGCCACGTTCGCGCCCTCCCGCACGTCGGCGGTGACCGAGGCCACGCGCGCCAGGTTGCGATGCTCGATCTGCGTCGGTCCCGCCTCGAAGGCGAGCCGCGCCACCTGCCGGAGCGGCGCCCGCGCCCCCGTCATCGAGGCGACGGAGATCTTGTCGAAGTCTTCCACGGTCGGATGCCCCTCGACGGGCAGGCGCACCACGATGTCGTAATCTTCTCCCTCCCGGTCCCGGAAATTCGCCACGGGGAGCCCCGCCATGCTCGCCCGCACCGTTCGGTCGATCTCGACGAGCGGGATGGCGAGCAGGCCGGCCTTGTCCCGGTTGATGGCCACCTTCAGGTCCGTCTTCCGGCGGCCCGACGGGTTGTCGAGGTCGGTGACGCCGGGCGTCTCGTCGAGGATCGTCTCCACCTCGTCGGCGAGGCGGCGAAGCACCTCGAGCTCGTCCCCGACGACGATGATCTCGATGGGCGCGGTCACGGGCGGCCCCTGGTTGAACTCCTTGACCTCGATCTCCGCGCCCGGGTAGCCGTCGAGCCGTTCCCGAAGCTCGCTCACGAACGCCGTCATCGCTCCGGCGTCTTCGAGGTCGGTGTCCACGAGGAGTTGCGCGTGCGTCGGCGTTTCGTTCTTGGGGAAGTTGTTATAATAGACCCTCGGGTTGCCGCGTCCGACGTTCGTCGCATAGCCCGTCACGGCCTCTTGCCCGGCCACCACGCGCTCGACGTATCGCGCCACGGCGTCGGTCTTGTCGAGGCTCGCCCCCTCGGGCAGGTCGACGTTGATGAGGAACTGGGGCTTTTCGGCCTTCGGGAAGAGGCTCACGCCCACGAGCGGAAAGAGCGCCATGCTCCCGGCAAAGACCGCCACCGCCGTCGCGAGCACGAGCTTCGGGCGGGCGAGCGTGTACCGGAGCGTCCGCCGGTACGGCCCGGCGACGAGGCGGTCGAGGAGGCGCTGAAGGATCGGCGGGCGGCGTTCGGGGGCGGTCTCCCGGGATTTTTTCCCCCGAAAGAGCCGGCGGAAGAACGCGCGCGCCCGTCCGTTGCCGACCTTCGCCCGGAGGAAACGACTGGCGAGGAACGGGGTGAGCGTGAGGGAGACGAACAGGGAAGCCGTCAGCGTGAAGATCACCGTCACGGGCATCGAGCGGATGAAGTCGCCGACCCCGGTGTGGAGGAGCACCATCGGGAGGAAGGCCAGGAGCGTGGTCACGGTGGCGCTGACGATGGCCCAGCCGACCTGCGTCGTGCCCCGGATGGCTGCGCGCCGCCCGTCGTCGCCGGCTTTGATGAAGCGGTCCACGTTCTCGGTCACCACGATGGCGTTGTCGACGAGGAGGCCGAGGGCGATGACGAGGCCCACGATGGACATCTGCTGAAGGCCGTATCCGGAGAAATCCAGCCATCCGAGCGCCACGAAGATGGAGACGGGCACGGTGAGCATGACGATCACGGAAGCGCGCGCCCCGAGGGCGAAGAGGATCACGAGGCCGACGAGGAGCACGCCTTGCATGAGGCTCGTGAAGAAGCCGCTCACCCGCCGGGACACGCTCTTCGACTGGTCGAAGACGGTCTCGAGCGCGAGGCCGTCGGGGAGCCGTCGGGCGAAGGCGTCGGCGGTCTCGAAGAGGGCGTCGCGCACGTCGAAGATGTTCGTGCCTTCGCGCTGGATGGCCGTCACGAAGACGGCGCGTCGGCCGTTGTGACGCGCCCGGTGCGTCTCGTCGGCATAGCCGTAGCCCACCTCGGCCACGTCTTCGAGATAGACGATCCGGTCCTTCCGCGCGACGACGACGGTGCGACGGATGTCCTCGATCGACTCGAAGTCGCCGGAGGTGCGGATGTTGAAACGCCGCTCGCCCGCGTCGAAGTTGCCCCCGGGGATGTTCGCGCTTCCGGCGCGGATGGCGTCGGCGACCTGCCCGAGGCTGAGGCCGAGCTCCCGCATGCGTTCGAGGTTCACCGAGACGCGCACCTCCTCTTCGGGATAGGCCCACGTCTCGACGCGCTTGACGCCGGGCACGCGCTCCATGAGCGTCTCCAGCCGCTCCGCCTGCCGCCTGAGCCGACCGTACGAGGCCGTCTCGGAGGTGAGCGCGAGCTGGAGGATGTTCACGTTCGTCGGCGACTGCTTCTCGACCTTGAGGCTCGCCAGGTTCTCGGGCAAATCTCCGCGCGCGTCGGCCACCGCCTCGATCACGTCGCTGTGCGCCTCGTCCGGATCGGTCCCGTTGAGAAATTCGACGAAGATGGTCGCCACGCCGTCCCGGATCGTCGTCTCGATCTTTTTGAGGTCTTCGAGTTCATTGATCGCCTCTTCGAGCGGATCGACGACGAGCTGTTCCATGTCGTCCGGATTCGCGCCGGGAAAGACCGCCACGACGAGCGCCGAGGGAAAGTCGAATTGCGGATCTTCGGAGCGCGGCATCGTGAAGAAGCTCACTACGCCCATGAGGGTCAGCAGGAGCACCATCACCAGCGTAAACTGGTGTTGCTCGATGGCCAGCCGGGGAAGTTTCATGTCGGTAAGGCGGTTGGGGTGGGATGAAGCAGGCTTGTCTTTCGGCGTGCCGTCAGGCGGCTCCGTCACCGGGGGGCGATGACCCGGACGACGTCGCCGTCGTTGAGATAGGCCGCCCCTTCGGTGATCACGGCGGCCACGCGCTCGAGACCTTCGCGCACGGCCAGGGTGTCGCCGAGGAGGCGGGCGATGCGCACGGACTGCCTTCGCACACGGTTCGTCGCGTCGTCGAAGGCGTAGACCAGTCCGTGCTCTCCGTCCGCCTCGACGAGCGCCTCGACGGGGATGAGCGCGAACGTCTCGCCGGTGGAAGGAAAGAGATCCATGTGGGCGATGAAGCCGGATTTGAGCCGTTGCTCCGGATCCTCGACCGTCACCTCCACCTCGAACGTGCCGCTCATCGGATCGGAGGCCTCGGCGATCTCGGAGACGCGCCCGGTGAAGACCCGGTCGGGAAAAGCGTCGAAGCGGAGGGCGGCCCGGTCGCCGAGATGGAGGCGCACCACGTCGCGGTCGGCGAGGCCTGCGCGCACCACCCAGTCCCTCGTCCCTCCGACGATGAGCACCGTCTGCCCCGGCGTGACGAGTTCGCCGGTCTCGGCGAGGCGGCGAAGCACGCGTCCCTCGGCCGCCGCGCGGATCTCCGAGTGCCGCCGATTGAAACGGGCGATCTCGAGGGCGGAGGCCGCCACCTCGAGCGCCGTGCGGGCGTTCTGAAGTTGTTCGAGCGTGGCGACGCTGTCGCGGAAGAGGGCCTCCATGCGGGCGGCGTCGCGCCCGGCTTTGTCGAACGCGCTCCGGGCCTGTCGCACCTGCGCCTCGATCTCCGAGAGGTCGAGGCGGGCAAGGAGCCGGCCGGCGCGCACCCGGTCGCCCTCATCGACGAAGAAGCGGTCGATCAGCCCGCTCGTTTTGAAGGAGAGCCGCGTCTCGGCTTTCGGGGCGAGGCGTCCGCTCGTGCGGATCGGGAGCGCGCGGGTTTCCCGGCTCACGGGGGCCGTGCGCACCGGAACGGGCGCGGAGACGGGAGCCTCCTGCGCGTTCGAGCGGCATCCGGCGAGGAGGACGAGCGCGAGCGCGGGCGCGAAGAGAGCCATGCGGAAAGGTCGGGTCTTCATGACGGTATCTCAGGATAGGAGAGCATTCGGGACGGTTCAAAGCGGGTAGAGCGCCGCCACTCGTTCGAGGACGGCGTGGCGGATGAGGAGGTCGAAGCGCGTCAGGGCGAGGTTGAGCTCGGCGTTGGTCAGCGCCGTGCGCGCATCGATGAAGTCGACTTGCGAGGCCATCCCTTCCTCGAAACGCCGCCGGGTGAGGCGGAAGGACTGCCGGGCGCTCCGGAGACGGCGTTCGGCGGTTTCGATGGAGCGTCGGGCCACGGACAGGTTGTCGGCAGCCTGCTGCACCTGAAGGCGGATCTGGTTGCGAAGGTCGGCCTGCCGCGTTTCGAGCGTCTGACGCCGGAGGCGCGCCTGCGCGATGCGGGCGTTCTTCCGGAAGCCGTCGAAGAGGTTCCAGCTCAGCACGAGCGAGGCGGCGCGGAAATCGGAATCGCCGGAGAAGCCGTAGTCCGTGCCCTGGATGCCGTAGTCGAGCACGAAGGAGACGCCGGGCAGGTAGGCGCTTCGGGCCAGGCCGAGGCTCGCGTCGGCGGCGGCGGCGGCGCGGCTCAGTTGTTCGAGTTCTTCGCGCGTCCGGAGCGCCCGCGCGGTGAGCGCGTCGTGCATGGGGGCGGGAGCGTTCGAGGCGAGAAGCGGGGCCGGCGTCTCCACCAACGGAAGGAGGTCCTCGAGCGTCATGCGTTCGATGGGCGCGTCCAGAGGACGGTTGAGGAGCGTGTTGAAATACGAGGCCGCGAGGTCGCGCCGGGTCTGCGCCTCGGCCAGTCGTTGTTCGACGGCGCTCACCTCGGCCTCGGCGCGATAGACGGCGTCGGGCGTCGCCCGGCCGTGCGTCACCAGCCGCTCGTTCACCCGCAGGTTCTCCCGCACCAGCGCCAGCGTCGCCTCGAAGATCTCGACGACGCGCTCGGCCCGGAGGTAGTCGAAGTAGCCGGTCTTGACGTCGGCCACGAGCTGCCGCCGCGCGGCATTGACGGAGGCGGCCTGCGCTTCGGACAGGCGGGAGCGGATCTTCACGTCGTGCCGGATGGCGGGCTGGAAGACGGGCAGCACGAGGCGCATCTTCGTCTCCTGCTCCTGCGAGCGGAGGAAGGCGATGCGCTGGTTTTCGAGCGTCGGGAAGGCGGCCGCCCGGCCCTGCCCGGCGAGGAGGTCGTTGAGGGCGCCGTACGCCGGGTTGAGCAGGTCGCCGACGGGGAAGTCGATGACGCGCCCGCCGCCGGCGCGGGTGTATCGCGCTTCGATGCCGAGCGAGGGCCAGTATTGCCCGCGAGCCTCCCGGACCCGGGCGCGGCTGACGGCGAGGTCGTACCGGCGCTCTTGAATCGTCAGATTCGCGCGCAAGCCTTCCCGGACGTATGCCTCCAGCGGCGTCTCTTGCGCCGAGGCCAGGGCCGGGACGAGCAACAGGAGGAAGAAGAGGGTTCGTCTCATGATTGACCGTAAAATTAATGTTGACTGGTGGTCAATAAGCGATAAAAAAAACGATCCCTCATCAATCCCCCGAACGAACCCGGAAGGGAAAGCGCGTGATGATGACCGGAAACCACTTATTGACCGTTGGTCATGTCAGGGTGAAAAAAAGACCGCCATGCGGCAGGGCGGTGTCATATTCGTTGACTCGCGGTCAATACGAACGAAAAAACGTGAAGGTTTCGGGATACGGAAAAAAGTGTCAGCGGGGTTCGAGGCCCGCCTTCATCAGGTCGAAAGCCGTGGCTATGAGGTGTTCGACGTCGACCTGATGGCGCACCTGGACCTCTTTGTAACTGATGATGTGAATGAGCCCGTGCGTCTGCGCCCACAGGGTGATGGCCGTTTCGAGGGGGTCGAGTTCGGGGCGGATGGAGCCGTCTTCGATGCCGTTCCGGACGGCCTGCGCCACGAGCCCGATGCAATGGCCGCCTTCTTCGTCGCAGGCTTCGGCATACGTGCCGGGATGGCCGCAGTCGCCCGGCTGGGCCTCGAACCACGACATGATGTTGAAGTAGTCCGGATACTCACGGGCAAACCGCATGTACGCCTGGCCGATGGCCACGACCTGGTCGATGCCCTTTTCGTGCTCCCGAAGCGCTTTCTCGAAGAACTGGCCGAGCACCCGCAGGCCCCGGTGTGCGATGGCGTGGGCCAGGTCCTCTTTGTTTCGGAAGTAAAAGTAGAGGAGCCCTTTGCTCAGCTCGGCGGTCTCGGCCACGGCGTCCATCGTTGCGCGGTCGACGCCTTTCTCGAAAAAGACCTTCTCCGCCGCGTCGAGGATGGTCATGCGACGCTGTTCTTTCTCGCGTAATCTGCGCTCGGCTACACCCATGATAAGACTCGTTTATTTTTTGACTGTTGGTCAATATACAAAAATCGACGCGCAACGGTTTCCCGGAAGCCCCCCGGGTCGGGCGCCGTCGCACGAAAGCGCTGGGTCGAGCGCTTATTCCCGTTTCCACGCCTCCATCTCGTCGATGGCTTTTCGGGCGGCGCGGAGGCGCGCCTCGAGGCGGGCTTTCAGGGCGCGATGCGTCTCGGTGGGCGGGTGAAGCGAGCCTTGCCGTACGCCGCCGCCGTTGAAGACGCTCGCCAGGCGGTAGACCTCGTTGCGGAGCGCGCGGGCGCGGCGGGCGCGCGCCTGTGCGGAGTCGGCGCGGACCTC